>JAFGDI010000156.1 GCA_016932145.1 Sedimentisphaerales bacterium | reverse complement strand
GTCACTATGAATAAATTGCATGAATATATTAAACACAGTGGTATTCAACTGGGCAGTTATCCGTCGATAGAGTACGACAATCCACCTGCCGAAAGAGCTGTGTTGTTCAGCACTCCGGGCGGATTGCGTGATACAGCAGAAAGATGGCTGCCCGGCATTAGTAGTAAAATTCGCAAAATAGAAGGACCTCACACTATTTATCATTATCTTGATAATCTGGAAAATGCCATTCTTAACGGCAAAGCTCCGCTGGTAATCGATTGCCTGAACTGTGAAATGGGCTGTAATGGTGGTACCGCGACTATTAACAGCAAAGCAAGTGCTGATGAGCTTGAATATTATGTAGAGCAAAGAAAAAGAAAAGCACAGCATAAATATTTAGAAAGCGAAAACGACCAGCCAATAAAGAGTAGAAAATGGTTTAGTAAAACAGAGGATGTCAAACAAACAACTAATCAGATGTATCAAAAGAAAATAGGCCAACATATAGATAATTTCTGGCAGGAAGGACTTTACGGCCGCAGCTATCAGGATCGGTCTGCTAACAATAGTTATAATAAGATATCAGAAAAGGCTTTACAGGAATCTTACAAAAGACTGCTCAAGACATCTCCGGCAGACCACAAAAACTGTTCAGCCTGTGGCTATGGCTCATGTGAAAAAATGGCAACCGCCCTGCACTATGGACTTACCAAAGAGGATAACTGTTGTTATTATCAGCAAAAGATTAATCTACTGCTCTTGGAACAGGAAAAAGAAGTTAATCGTAAAATACAGGATTTTCAGAAGCTCATCTCAGAGAGCCTTGATTCTCAGAAGTTTATAGCTCGTTTTGAGCCAGTGGCAACAGCAATACAAAGCATGTCGCGTCAGAGTAATTTACTGGCAATCAATGCCGCAGTAGAAGCAGCACGAGCAGGCGATGTCGGCAAGTCTTTTGCTGTTGTAGCAGAAGAAGTCCGCAGACTCGCTGGTCAATCGCACACAGAAGCCGAAAGGATCGTACCTCTGGTAAAAGAGATAAAAGCCGAGATCGATACCGCTTTTGCCCAACTCCAGACCATACTTGAAAATATCTCTGATACAAGCAACAGCACAGTCAGGTCTTAATATAATAAT
Source organism: Sedimentisphaerales bacterium (assembly GCA_016932145.1). Lineage (GTDB taxonomy): Bacteria > Planctomycetota > Phycisphaerae > Sedimentisphaerales > SM23-30 > JAFGDI01. The sequence goes on along the minus strand of JAFGDI010000156.1, from coordinate 2,912 downwards.
GCTGCCATAAAAATGCACATTGCCGCAGTTTGACAATGTGCATTTATAATTATATATACAAACTAAAATAGTCTATGGAATAGATTATTTACGGCAGATAGTCCAAAAATGCTTTATTGGTCTTTTGGGTTTTAATTGCCTTAATAAGCATTTCAATGTCCTGGCCGGGTGCCATGCCATTGAGATGACGACGCAGGCGGTGGAGTTTATCGAGGTCCCGTTCACGAATGAGCAGTTCTTCTTTACGAGTGCCTGATTCATTGAGATTTATAGCCGGGAAGATACGATTATTGGCTATCTGGCGGTCGAGTACCAGCTCCATATTACCGGTACCCTTAAACTCATTGAAGATAACTTCATCCATACGGCTGCCGGTCTCGATAAGGGAGGTGGCAATAACGGTCAAAGAGCCGCCATTTTCAATATTTCGGGCATTACCAAATAAACGCTTGGGTATCTGCAATGCACCGGCATCAATACCACCGGTCATAACCCGGCCTGTCTGAGTGCCAACCTTGGTAGAATTGTTAAAAGCACGCCCCAGGCGAGTCAGCGAATCGAGAATTACCACGACATCATGGCCGCCCTCGAGCAAACGCTGGGCATAAGCAAAACCCAGCCGGCCCATGCGTACATGACTGTCAACTGGCTTATCATTGGAAGAGGCAAAGAAAACCGCATCAATACTGCGGGTCATATCGGTAACTTCTTCCGGCCGTTCATCAATGAGCATACCAACGAGCTTAGCCTCTGGATAGTTCTTTGCCACGGCATTGGCTATCTGCTGGAGCAAAATGGTCTTACCAGTTCGTGGCGGGGCAACGATCAAAGCCCGCTGGCCCTTGCCTATCGGAGTGAACAGATCGATAATTCGAGTACTGATAACATCGGGAGTGGTTTCCAGTACCAGTTGCTCGCGTGGATCAATAGCAGTAAGATCTTCAAAAGGCAGTGCATCAACATAAACCTGAGGATCTTCGCCATTTACAGATATTATCTTATCGATCTGGGGCACCGGTCCTTTTTTGCGGGTATAACTGGCCTTGAGATAATGCCCCTGCCTTAAGTTATGCGATGCAATAATGTTACGATGCACAAAAGGATCGCGTCCGCTGGCGGTCCAGAAAGGTCCTTTACTTCTGAGATAACCATCTTTACCTGGTGGCATCTCGAGCAATCCTTCGACAATATTACCCTGTTCTTTTGCATTTTCAGCCATAATTCACCGTTGTAGCCTTAAAGCCCGTTTATATTTAAATCGAGCATTGGTAATGGTTTAAGGGCGAGTCCAATAACGCTTTTACGCCCGGAGGTACTCATTTCGATCCATCCTGAGCATAAACCCGGACAACCAGCATGAGTCATCATATAGTCCGACCTACTATACAAAGGTATTGTATTAGAAAAACATTCAAAAATGAAGTTTTTTTTTGATTTTTTAACAGAAAAGATAAAAATAAAGTGCTTTACCTATAAATATATGCGGCTAATAGTTCTGCCAGAGCCTCGTCAAAGGGAAATGCTCCTGAGAAAAGAGCCTTAACTGAGCTTACTACGAAAAAGAAGTAAAAACTTTATCATATAACTCATTTAACCAGAACATCAACAAAACCCGATTTTTACACCACTGGAATACTTCAGGAAATCAAGTATAGTAATACCTGAATAAGATTTTTTTATTATCAGGCGACATAATGGCTTATTTGGACTTTAGTTGAACTCTATTTGTGATATAATAATCGGTTTATATGCTCGATAAGTACAAGTGACCAGGGCAAAAGAAAGAGAAAGATACAAAATATGACAGAAATAATGTTAAATGGTCAGGCCAGACAGGTCAGGGACAATATAAGCATAAAAGAGCTGCTGAGTGAATTAGCGGTTACCGGACCGGTTGCCGTTGAGCTTAATCGCAGGGTATGTCCCAAGGCTCTGCATGGCGAAACCATGATCAAAAGCGGTGATGTGATAGAAATCGTCACGATCGTCGGTGGCGGGTGAGAAAAATTCAGAAGTAACAAGTAACAAGTTGAGGTAATCCGAAATCCCGAGCTAGCATCGGGGCTCAGGATTCGGCCTTTGGCCGAGACGGTTTAAACGCAGGCAAAGCCTGCTTAATAAAATAAGACAGCTTCGAGCAAAGCGAGAACCCTCAACTTGTTACTTTTTACTTGTTACTTTTTACTATTAAATTATAAAATAAGGACCAAATATAATGAACCAATTCAATGAACCATTCAAACTGGGTAAATACACCTTTAACAGCCGCCTGTTCGTAGGAACGGGCAAATATGCAACTTTCGAGATAATGCAGGAGGCTCTGGCAGCTTCCGGCTGCGAGGTTGTCACCGTAGCGGTGCGTCGCGAAAGACTTTACGATAAGCAGGACCGCAATATTCTGGACTTTATCGACCGCAAGAAATACACACTGCTGCCCAATACTGCCGGGTGCTTTAATGCCGATGATGCCATTCGCACCGCATTGCTTGGCCGGGAACTCCTGGACATAGACTGGGTCAAACTCGAAGTGCTCTATGATACCAAAACCCTGCTGCCAGAGCCACTGGGCACGCTGGAGGCCACCAAAAAGCTCGTCGCCGAGGGTATGACCGTACTGGTCTATACCAATGATGACCCGGTAATGGCCAAGAAGCTCGAAGAAGCCGGAGCGACCAGCGTAATGCCCGCCGCCGCCCCGATCGGCTCTGGTCAGGGAGTACTTAACCCCAATAATATCCGCATTATTCTGGAACAGGCCAAAGTGCCGATCATCGTCGATGCCGGCGTTGGTACTGCCAGCGATGTAGCCTACGCTATGGAACTGGGGGCCGAAGGCGTTCTGCTCAATACCGGCATAGCCTCAGCTCAGGATCCCGTTCGCATGGCCCTGGCCATGAAACACGCCATGGAAG
>JAFGDI010000155.1 GCA_016932145.1 Sedimentisphaerales bacterium | reverse complement strand
ACGGGTATGATAGGCTATTTTGCTATTAAAATAGCATCGTAATTCCAAAATACAGAAAACATAACTCAAAATTATTAAGCATTACTTTTCAGAGCCGTCTATCCCTACTACGGTTATTTTATTCTTATCAGCCAGAGCCAGAGTCTGTTCTGTGTCAACAATAATGGTTTTCCCTGACTCTATGGCCAGGCATCTTGCCCCGCAATTCCTGAGCTTTTCTATAGTATCAGGGCCGATTGTGGGTACATCAAAACGCATATCCTGCGAAGGTTTACCTGTCTTTATGAGTGTCCAGCCACCCGCCCGGCATAATTCACCGGCTCGAGTTATCATCTTGTTGGTTCCTTCTATGGCCTCAACTGCGATAACTTCCTGCTCCTTTACGGCGATAGCCTGACCTATGTCCAGATCACCCATCCGTTTCACTATCGACCAGCCAAAATCAATATCCTTCATTACACTCTCTGAAGGCTGATTTTTCGTAAGTACACCAATGCCAGCCATATTTTCCGGGATATATTTTGTAGAATCCATCAATATTATTCCTCCGTTAGCAAGCTCATCGGCTAATGCGCAAAGCAAGGTGTCATTTCGTTTATCTTTATTACCCAATCTGCCATACCATACGCGAAAGGCACGCCAGTCAGGCATATACTGAATTATGCGGAAGGGGGTGTAAATGTTTGTCTTGGCTACCCGGCCTACCATTATAGTTTCGCTGACACCATATTTACGCAGATGCTTTATCCAACTGCCCGGACGAGCAACTGATACCCATTGAAAATGATCGACCTCATCAGCCAGCAGGGGATCCGCCTGATCGCGAAAGCCAACACAGGCTACCTTAAGACCGGCACGCCTGGCTCCCTGAGCTACCATAAAGGGTAAACGACCCTGACCGGCAATTAGTCCTAATATCCGCTCTTGTGACATGCTTTTTTATCACTCTTCTTCACTGACATCAGCCATCTTGCTCAGGGCCTTATCCAGTTCACGAAGTTTCTTACGGAATTCTGGCAGATCTTTCAACAGGGCATAGCTGCGACGAGCCTGACTCATCGGTATAGCTGGTGAACCAACTACTGATTCATTTGCGTCAAGGTCATGGGTTACACCTGCCTGGGCACCTACCTTGACAAAGTCGCCTATTGATATATGACCTACTACGCCTACCTGGCCGCCAAAAACGCAATATTTGCCTACTTCTACACTACCGGCTATGCCCACTTGAGCTACCAGCAGGCAATGTTCGCCTATTCGAGTGTTGTGACCTATAGCAACAAGATTACTGGTTTTGGTACCTCTGCCTATGACGGTGTCACCTAAGGTGCCACGGTCTATGGTGCAGTTTGCTCCCAGTTCTACATCGTCCTCGATCACCACTCCGCCTATTTGCGGTATCTTGTGATGCATGCCATTATGGGTTGCATAGCCAAAACCATCCTGACCTACTACAGTCCCGGCGTGTAGCGTAACCCGGCTGCCTATCGTGCAGCCATCATAAATAGTTACATGCGGATATATTATGCAATCTTCACCTATTATAGTGCCCGGGCCTATTGTGCAATTAGGATAAATGCGGGTGCCTTTACCTATTTTCACATCTTCTGCTACATAGACAAAATCATGGATATCTACATTTTCGCCAAGTACAGCACTCGGTGCAATACGGGCTGTTTCACTTACGCCTGTCTTGCGGTGTTCCCGATGACCATGCAATAACACAACAAGCTGCATAAACGCAAAGTAGGGGTCTTTACAGCGGATTACATTCTTGCCATAGTTTTGTACTTCAAGATCGACCACTATTACGCCAGCCTGAGTCGTTTCCAGCTCTTTCTCATACTTGGGATTGGCCAGGAAACTTACATCACTCCCTGTTGCCTCACTTAGCGTCGCGGCTCCCGTTATGATATGCGAGACATCGCCTTCTACTTTCCCACTGACATGCTCTGCCAGTTCCTGTATAGTTTTTTGCTGTATCATACTGCTGTTTTGCTCTTCTTGACTGCATTTCGCAATAGCAGTATATACCTTAATTGGTTCTGCTTTGCGTCTAAAAGCAAAAATTATAACTGTTTATACAGATAAGTCAAGCAGGCAAAAATATTTATCAAATATGCTCTATAAGATCAGATGACTTGCGAATTGATGTAAGATAAACTTAGTAAATGACTTACATTGCTTTTGGAGCTGTTGTACTATTTTTACCAGCCTGTGTTTTGGTCGGCCCTGTTGGCTGCTTTCAGTTTACTTTTGCCGACCAGATATGCTTTGGGTTGATTACCATTGCTATTGAGCCATCGCCCATTATTGCCGAGGCGGTAAATACCTCACTGCTTACATTCAGCCCTTTTACGGTATTGAGTACTACCCGCTGCACACCAATCGCTTCATCTACATGCAGGGCTATGTGTTTATTGTTATTTTCTACGGTTACCAGTGATATCTGCTGGTCGTTATTATATTCATACTCAAAGGGGCAAAATGGCCTGATTATGGTTAATAGCTGATCGCGTCTCTTTATACACATACCTTTACCGGTTACGCTGGTTATCTGCCCGGTAGTTATGCGGAATATCTCCTGTACGCTTTCCATTGGCAATATATATTGATTTTTACCAACTCTTACCACATATCCATTGATTATTTGTGTCATTACTGCCTGTGGTAGTTTTATGGTAAATGTCGTGCCTCTGCCCAGGGCTGTCTCAATTGATATCTTACCGCCGGCTTCTTCAATATTTTGTTTAACTACATCCATACCCACGCCGCGCCCGGAAATCTCCGTTACCGACTTTGAGGTGGTTAATCCCGGCAAAAAGATCAGCTTTTCCTTTTCTTTTTGACTTAGCTCTATCTCTGGCGATAGCAGGTCCATTGCTATAGCTTTTTGCATTATCGCATCCAGGTCCAGACCTTTGCCATCGTCTGTTATTGTCAGGATAACATTATCTGCGTTCAGGGCAAATTCGACGATTATCTGGCCTTCTTCCGGCTTACCTGATTCCTGGCGAACTTCAGGGCTTTCTATACCATGATCCGCAGCATTGCGGATCAGATGTATCAATGGCGCATCCAGAGTCTCGATCAGGCGTTTATCTATCAGTACATCTTCACCTATCAGCTTGACCTGAATATTCTTGCCCCGGTCATTTGCTACATCTCGTACTATTCTCGGTACTTTTTGTAACAGACCAGATACTGATATCTTCCTGATCTCCATTACACTGTCATTTAGTCGCTCTGACAACTGAAAGAATGTCTCATTAATTCGCTTGAGCTGTTTGATTATTTCATATTGGTCAATCCCTGAACTAACCCGGCGATGTAAATTATTATACATCTCTCTGACCACTATTAACTTACCCACAGATTCCAGAAAGTTATCTACGCTGCTTTCTGACACACGCATTGAGCGATTGCTTTCCTGAGCCTCTTGTTCTTCTTGCTTTTCCGGCTCTTCTTCGCTTTTATATCTTTTTAACAGCAGATCATTTATCTCATCCTGTGTCAGCTCGAAATGGTCCATCGCTGTAAAATCATACTGGTCCTCCGTAATTAGCTCTTTGGCTTCATCACTATCAGGGATTTCCTCGATAACGGATTCAAACTTAACGAATTGCTCTTCAATTATCTCGGCCAGAAAAGGCTCAAAACCAACTGATTGGGTAATATTTCGATATTGTTCCAGCGCTTCTTTGATCAGTTCTTCGCCGGTAGTATTTTCACTCAGTTCCGCCAGCTTATTGAGCATTTCACCTATACTGTCTGACTGTTCCTGGTTCAGGGCACTGTCACAGTTACCAGTGAATATATTACGCATGTCCTGGATCAGCTCAACGCATTTGCTCCTTCTGGATTCTGCTTTTTTCTCCGGTATGCTTGTCTTGCTTATCATGCCGATTATCTCGGCGAGGTCCTGGGCATGTTTATCGGACAAGCCTCCCAGCTCACTTTGAATACTGCTTAGTTTGCCCAGAATAGCCTGCGGGTCAAAACTCTGATCCAGAGCGCGATCTCGAATCGCTTCCAGCTCTGACAGGTTCTTCTGATATCGATCATTGATCTTGTCAAGTTCTTCTCCGCCATCGCGCACATTTTTCAATAATTTCTGTATCAGGTCTATACAGGTCATGAAGGCGTTAATTACCGACTTATTGATCACATTTTTATTCTTCAAGGCGCAGTTCAACACATCTTCTGCGGTATGAGCAAGTTTCTTACCATTAACTAATCCGAAAAAGGAGCAATTACCTTTGGCCGAATGGATCGGCCGCAGAATACTGTTGATGAGGTCGTGGTTGTCAGGCATCTTTTCCAGCTTGATCAGATGGTTCTCAACTACGCTTATTTCCTCAAGGGTATCCTCGACGAAGGTATTGAATAATTCCGGATCGATTTTTCTCTTATCGCTCATGTTTTTTATTCTGTGTCAGAATTAGCTCACTTTTTTTGTTCGATTGCCTGGCAATAATATTTTATCGCCTGCACAATTAGTTCGTCATTTATAGCCTTCAGGTTAACTACTTTATTATGGTATTTTTTACGATATTGTCTTTTGCTCTGTCCGATAATATCTTCTGGCCCAGTATTCCATGTCTTATTGTTAAAAACTAACACTAATCACTAAACCAAAGCAGATAGATTGTCGATAGTTGCTTATGTGAGCCGGTGCCGATTATGCTGGCTTTTAACCTGAAATCAGGTTTTTTTATAGCTTAAATTACCAGTAACCGTTCCACAGTTACAGAGAAACAAGAAATAATACTCGCAGTGATGCGTAGCAAAACAAGTTGAGGTAATCCGAAATCCCGAGTATCGGGGTTGAGGTTTCGCCTTTGCCGAGACTGTTTTAAGCAGGCTTTGCCTGCAATATAAACCAGACAGCTTCGAGCGGAGCGAGAATCATGAGCTTGTTTCTTTTTACTTATTACTTGTTACTAAACAGTTTAGTTCACAGTTAACTCTGTAATCTATGTAAGCACTGTGAACGGTTACAATTACCAATGATGGGAATGCGGTTTATGCCAGGTCCTATATTATTCACATTATTAGCAGGTTTTGCCGGTGCCTGGTTCCTTTTTCTCGCTGCTTTAGCAGGCAGAAAGAACCAGTTGCAAAAAACCTTCAGGGCTCAGACATACTACGACCTCAAAATGGCTGAGATTGAACAGCTTAAAGCTGCTCGTATGAGCGATGTGGAAAAAACAGACTGATATTCATCTGCTTATATAATAACTTATTGTAAATAAAATAGTTACATATATGAATCCTCTTGTTATCCTTTCCCTTTTACTCACTCTGCCTGTTCTTGCCCGCATATCCGTTAAATTTGTTAAAATTAACAACTATTTCTTGCAAAACCTGCTTTTACAATATATTATCGGTCCTGTAGTTGATTTTATTGCGACTTCAGGCCCCGGCAGACCATTGTTTATTAAAAAACAAAAAAAGTGAATGACACCTTAGACTTTACCTGCTGAATTATAGTTACAGGTTACCACCAGCCCATAATGAACAAGGCAAATAAGAAAAACAGCTCTGTTTCTGAGATAGTAAGCGATTATCGCCGGGTATGGTTTATTTCCGACCTGGTTCGATCTGTAATTACTTCTTCTGCCGCTTTGCTTTTCCTTGCTCTGGTATTGCTGCTGGCTGACAATTTTTTCCGGCTTTCCGCTACTACGAGATTGCTCCTGACTGGTTTCTATCTGGTGGTCGTCTTATCTCTTTTGATCAGATATATCATACTCGTATTTCTCAATAAAAGATCTCTTGATGCCGTTGCCGTTGAAATTGAACGGCATTGCGATATAACAGATAATGTGCTTATCAATTCCCTGCAATTTGAAAGACGCCAGACTCAGCAGGGTTCTCTGCGCTTGCGTCAGTATGAGAAGGTATTTGCCGGTAAGACCATTATGCAGGGCTTTTCTGCTCTGAGAGATATAGACAAGGGTGTTTTTCGTAATGTAAAACCTACTGTTATGTCATTTCTCTTTTTATTGTTAATATTTTCCCTCTGCGTCGTTTATTCTTTGCACGCCAGTAGGTTCCTGACCAATGCCTTTGCCCGCTATATCCAGCCGATGGCTGATATCCCTCCGGTTGGTTCTGTTGCTATTAAGCTGCAACCATCTGGCACAATTTATGTCCCGGAAGGGGGGGAGTGCGTTTTAAAAGTTCACATAATTCCGCATAAATCAGAATTTGAACTCAAACGCTATCCAGAGGTTATTTGGTGTGAAAATACTGACCATATAGATTATTTCGCTGCGGCTTCGGGTGAGTCTGGTGTTAATGCCAGTTCTTTCGGCATCTCGCCGACTGAACCTGACACCTATCTTTATAGTTTTAGAAATATTCGTAATGATATCGTATTTCGTATCTCCGCCGCTGATAGCTGTACTGAGTGTAACTATATTAAAGTTGATAAAATGCCCCGTATGCTTCGTTCCGAACTGACTATTACTCCTCCTGATTATACCGGCATCAAACCTGAAATGATTATCTCTCCTTCTGCTATGCAATCAGTTTTACCTGGGACGAAGCTGGCTTTTGCCTTTGAGCTGGATAAACCTGTAAGCACTGTAACCGGCTTTTATGCTGATAATGAAATACAGTTCTCCGGAAATAATAATAAATGGCAAACACAATGGCAGGCCGAAAAGGCAGGTACTTTCTCTCTGGCCGCTCTATATCAGCCCGCTGACATAAATGTGCCGCTGCTCGATCTGGGTTTCCACTTTAATGAAGATAGGCCGCCTTTATTAAATTTTGTCTCTGAACAGCTCAATTTCGCCGTCGAACCGGGCCAAAGGCTTAATATACCCCTGGAAATATCAGATGACTTCGGGCTTAAAGATCTGACCATAACCGTTGAAAGTGCCAGAGATTCTGTCCCCGAAATTATTAAGACAGTGGCATATCCCGGACCGCCCGGCACAAAAAACTCTCGTGAATATATGCTCTTGACTGTAGATGCCAGTCGGTTTAACCCCGATGAAAGCTATATTGTGCGGGCTTTCGCCTCTGATTTCTCTCCCGCTGCCAATATTGGTCAGGCCCGCTCGCTGGTCTTTACTGTTCGTTCTTTGACTGAAATGGTTATAGATGATGACAGTTTGTCCTACCCGGCTTTTGCTCAGCTTGAACTGGCGATTAAAGCACAGCAGGCAGCTTTGGGTATTTGTGATAATATCACTGCTAATCTCCCGGAAATTATCACTTTGGACACTGAAATGTCTCTTACTCTCCTTCAAAAGCACAGGGACAGCCTCAAATCGGCTCAGCAGCTTGTTGGCGACTATCTAAAAGCTGCCTGGGAGCAAAGCCCGTTGCCCAGACCCGATTTTATTGTCAAAGCGGACCAGCTCAACAAGAATGAAAATACCAGAGTTATGGCCAAAATAGTGGTCTTAGCTTCTCAAAGAAGACCTGACAGCCAGATAACCTCTCGCTCTCTCGATAGTATAGCCAGTCTGCAAAGACTCATTCTGGATAAACTATTGGCCCTGAAAGCCCTGGCTGTTATGCAGGAGGAAAAACCTTCTGATACCTCTGTTCTGCCCCAGGAGGCTGGTCAGGACAGCTCGGTATTTGAGACTCTTGATGATAAGCTCGATAAATTTCAGGCTGAGCTGGAAAATTTCATTGCCAGTCAGCAGCATTATCTTGAGGTGCGTGACTCTCTGGGAAATATTGCTGTTGCAGACCTCAGCTTCGACCAGATCGACCAGCTCGACGCTCTGGCTATAGAGCAGTGGCGGCTGACTGAGGCTCTTAGCAGGGTTATCAACGACTTTACTAATGTTGACCTTCAGGATTATGGCGACAGTACCCTCATAGAAAAGCTCAGTAGTATTTATCAGGCGGCTACAGAACTTGACAAGGCTGCTCATGCAGCTGCCGATGACCGTATGGCTCGTATTGATGCTTACCGTCTCGAGACTCAGGCGGTGGAAATGGCTCAGGAAATCCTGATAAATTGTCAGGCAATTCTGGATTATTATGACAATATCCAATTTATAGCTGAGGTTGCTGAAGATCAGCAGTTAGTTGTCCCTCTGGCAGAATTACCTGATGAGCTGGTTGATCTTGTTGGTGATTTGCTCACCAGTGAGCTTGAAATGGCCCAGGAAATAGAGGACATTGGCAGTTATCTCAATTCTCTTGACCATACTGCCGGGCCTGTTGCTGATGGCACTATAAGCAGTACCAGTGCCAAGGGCGTTACCGGCGATCAAAAGCCAGAAGATAATGTTATTCAGGGCCGTAGTGGTGCCGGTCGCTCGGGCATGGCCGATGGCCAAATGGTGGAAAGTTATGCCAAAGCTCTTACTGATAACGATTATTCACTGCCAGAAAGGCCAGGCAATAGCCCCCTGGAAGATGGCAGGGTTACTGACGATGATATCAATGCCCAGACCGGCGGTAGCGGACTTGGTAAACTTACCGACCAGGCCGCACCGTTTGGCCTTGATGGTGTTTTGCCGCCTCGTATTCTCCAGCAGATGCAGGCGGTGCTTACCGATCAGCAGACAATTATTACTAATACTCAACAACTGTTGCCCAGACTTACCAAATATAATCTCTCTGCCAGCGAGCTTGAAATTGCCCTTCAGACGATGGAAAACCTGGTTGGTCAGACAAATAGGGCTCTTAAAGGCGAAAAAACTGGTATTGACCTGAAAAGAGCTTATAATAGTACGCTTGATAGTCTTAAAAAATCACATTTTGCTGTCGGTGATCAGGTTCGGACAAGATATATCCAGCAGGTCTCTGGCTCAGCAGGCAGATCTGCCGGTTCTGCCCCAGAATCGATTGACTATCAGGGCTATGAAGATATGATACAGGCCTATTTCAGAGTTTTAGCTGAAAAAGAGCTCCACTGAGATAATAGCAAAACAGGAGGATTGTTCTCTACATTAGTAAAACTTGCGGGCCCTTTGAGGCCGGATTTTACCTGTTTTTGTTCTTATTGATAACCACAATGGTTGTCTTTTTGTAATCGTTCGCGGAGAAATAAGAAACAAGAAATAAGTTGAGGTACTCCGAAATCCCGAACTAGCTTCGGGACTCAGGTGTTGCTACGCAACCTGGATTTAACGCGGTGCGATGGCGAGTATCTTACAAATTGTAATACCTCTGCTGCTGCGGAGCTTTAAACCAGTCATCGGCCTCAAGGCCGATACGAGAGCTTATTTCTTATTTCTTATTTCTTGCTACTTGTTACTAAACAATTTAGTTCACAGTTAACTCTGCAATCTATGTAAGCACTGTGAACGGTTAGTTTTTATATTTATTGCCTTTTACGGCAAGAAAGAAGGGGTGTATGCCTCAGCGTTTTACAGATAGAATTATTCGTGTTGTTGGCAGGGACGATTATCGGCCATCAACAGCAAGAAGCCTGGCGAAGATCATTAAGGTCAAAGATGAAGATATGGACATTTTTGATCAGGCTATAGCCATTTTAACAGAATCTAAGGCAATAAATATCAATGAGAAGAAACTTATTGTGCCGCCTGCTCCAGCTAAACGCGTTATTGGCCGGTTTGAAACTACCAGACGCGATTTTGGCTTTATCAGGCCAGAAACCAGAACTGCCGCCGGGGATATCTTTGTACCTATGAGCATGGCCCTTGACGCCGCTCATGGTGATCGGGTAGTTGCTCGCGTTTCCAGTCGTGGCCAGCGAGATGGTAAGCCCAGATATGTCGGCGAGATCGTTGAGGTACTGGAACGCGCCTCTCGCCAGAGTGCCGGCACTCTGCAAAGGGAAGGAAAACATTGGTTTGTCAGGCCTGATGGTGCCAAGGATAATGAGCTTATCAGTGTTGATGACCCTGGTGCTAAAAATTGTAAGGAGGGTGATAAAGTCTCCATTGAAATTATGGCTTATGGCGATCGTGATTTCTTTGCCCATGGTGTTATTATCAAAAAACTCGGTAAGTCTGGTTCGCCTTCTGCTGAGCTTAAAAGCACACTGGCCCGCTTCAATATTGTTGACCATTTCCCTAAAGCCGCTTTAGATGATGCACGCAAGGCCGTTACCGGGTTCGACCCCCAGGTCGAAATTGATAAGGGGCTGCGTGAAGACCTTCGTAATGAAATTATTGTCACTATCGACCCGGAAACAGCGCGAGATTTTGACGATGCTATCAGTTTGAAAAAATTGCATAATGGGCATTGGCTGCTGGGCGTACACATTGCCGATGTCAGTCATTTTGTTAAAGAAGGATCGAAACTCGATAAGGAAGCATGTGAAAGGGCGACCAGTGTTTACTTGCCCGGCTATGTCGTTCCTATGCTCCCAGAACTGCTCAGTAATGGACTTTGCTCCTTGCAGGGCCAGCAGGACAGATTCGCCAAAAGTGCTTATATCGAATTAGGACGCAATGCCGAGGTTATTAAAACACGCTTCGCTAACAGCGTTATTCGTTCCACTCAGAGAATGACCTATGAAGATGCTGACCGTATTCTCGAAGGTGTTGTTGACCCGGAGCTTGCTCCTGAGGCCGTTGCTCTGGTAAAGGAGATGGAAAAGCTCGCACGCGTTATTTATCACAGAAGAGAAAAGGCCGGTCAGTTAAGGCTCGATATACCTAAGCCGGAACTTATTATTGATGAGCATGGTAAGCCGGTAGGGGCCAGACCCGAAAGTGATACTTTTTCTCATACTATTATCGAAATGTTCATGATAGAAGCTAATGAGGCTGTTGCCCGGCTGCTTGACTCGCTTGGTGTTGAGTTTCCCAGACGCATTCACCCCGAGCCAGATAGCCTTACTTCAGGGGTTATGGTACAGGTCCTGCGCCAGTGTGGTTATGATGTGCCCAAAAATGTTGACCGCTTTGGTCTGCAAAAGCTGCTCGAAAGTGTGCAGGGTAAGCCAGAGTCTAAGATCATAAATATCGCCGTTCTGCGCAGTATGCAGAAAGCCGAGTATCGGGCTGCCCATATCGGGCATTATGCTCTGGCCAGTGATTATTATTGCCATTTTACCAGTCCTATTCGCAGGTACCCTGACCTGGTAGTACACCGGCTTTTCGATGAATTCGTTGCCGGCAGACTGACCAAAAAGACAGCCGATAAATATCCAGACTTCGCCGCGATTGACCAGCTTGGTATTTATTGCTCAGAAAAGGAAAGAAATGCCGAAGCTGCTGAAAACGACCTCCGTGATTATATGATGCTGCAATTACTCGTCGAAAAGATCGGTGAAGACCTCCCCGGCATGATAACGACCATTAACAATAACGGCATTTTCGTCGAACTCGATAATTATATGGTCTCAGGCTTTATAAATGAAAAAGCGATAAAGGCTTATGCTCTGGCGAAAATCAATACGAAAGATAAGGTCAAACTTAAGGATAAGAAAAGTAAAGACCGTAAACAAATGAAGAATATCTCTCGCGCACCTCTGACCGATAACTGCCCATTCAAGCTGGGCGAAAGGGTAAATGTCAGAATAGTAAATGTTAATCTGCCTGCTCGTGACCTGGAGATAGACATAGTGGTACAAAATGATGATTCTATAAAAACTGTAAAAGAAAAGTCTCGTAAAAAAAGCTGATTTTGTCTTAGGTTTGGTACTACCATCATTTGCTTAATAAAAAAAGAGACATCTCATTTGATGTCTCTTTTAACTTTTAAACTGTATAAATTCTGGCAAAGTATTATTGCCATTTGGCGGCATGGTGCTGAATGTATTGTTTCATATATATGGTTGCCGCTACGCCATCACCTATAGCGGTTGCCAGTTGCATGGTAGCACCAACCCGGCAATCGCCAGCGACATAAACGCCAGGCATAGATGTACTCAGATCGGCCGCATTGCACTTGATAAAGCCTGATTCATCAAGGTCTATAACACCTTTCAAAAAGCTGGTATTAGGCACAGCTCCTACGAAAATGAACACGCCATCACAGGGGTGTTCTTCTGTTTCTTTTGTCTGCACATTTTGCAGAGTGGCTGACTGAACTCTGTCTGTACCATTTATACTGGTTACAACAGTATTGTACTTTATATTGATTATTCCTTTTTTAGCTTCTTCCAACAGCTCTTCTACCAGGATCGGTTCAGCCCTGAATTCGTCCCGACGATGAATAAGTGTCACTTTCTTACAGTATTTTGCCAGATGCAGGGCATCTTCCACCGCTACATTGCCGCCGCCGATGGCTATAACTTCCTTGTCCTGGAAGAAAGGAGCATCGCAAGGCCCGCAGTAACTTACGCCGCTGCCCGCATTACGGAACTTATCTTCACCTGGAACTCCCAGATTACGATAGCTGCTTCCCGGTGTCAGTATTACCACTTTGGCATGGTATGTCTCGTTATTGGTCTTTACCTCAATTTTGTCATTGGGCAGTTTATTCAGCTCGGTAACTTCAACCCCCATAGCTATCTCAGCACCAAATTTCTGTGCCTGCATATAAAGGTTCATGGCCATGTCCGCGCCAGAAATGCTGTCAATGCCAGGGTAATTCTCGATCTTATCGGTCAGGTTTATCTGACCTCCCGGCGCAAATTTGTCCAAAGCTACTGTAGAATAACGGTTGCGAGCTCCGTACAAAGCCGCCGCCAATCCAGCCGGGCCTGCACCGACTATTACCAGGTCTTTTTCAATAATATTCATATCTTATTTACTTCCAATTAGTTAAGTTGTAATGGCATAATTAGCCTTATACCATCTGATTATTATCGT
>JAFGDI010000154.1 GCA_016932145.1 Sedimentisphaerales bacterium | reverse complement strand
GGTAATAGTTTTTTTTCTATTATCTCAAAATTAAGTTTTGAGAAAAATTCAGGTTCCAGGGTAAGGCAAAATACGGTATTCAAACCAAGCTCAGCGGCCTCTTGCAAGAGGTAGCTTACCATTTTACGGCCTATACCCTTTCCATGCATGCTTTTATCGACAGCCAGAGATTTAATCTCTGCCAGTTCCTTCCAGGTTATTGCCAAAGCGCAGCAACCAACTACTTTGCCATCTTCTTCCCAGACAACAAAATCACGAATGTGTTCACATAAGTTGGTCTGTGAACGAAAAAGCATTCTCTCTCTTTCAGCAAAATAATTGATCAGAGAGTGAATTTCTGGTACATCACTAAGTCTGGCTTTCCTTAACATTTCTTTTCCTGGTATCTTAAGTTAATTGTAAATCATGTTTTTTAGCAACCGTGAACGGCTACCTGAAATTCATTTTATTATAGTGAATATCTAACAGAATATATCTCCGCTTTTTAATCTCTTACCATTGGCAAAGTCTTTGAATGTCATCAGTTTGCTATTGTCTGGTTTGACTTCCAGTAAGCGTAATGCCAGGCCATCGCCACAGACTATGTCAAGTTGGCTGTCAAGAGAGCCTGGCGAGAGATCTGAAGGGGCTTTATTGACTAGTTGGCAGCGGCATAAACTTAATCTCAAGGGTTCTGAACCTTCCTGCTGTAAAAAGCAAAAAGCTCCGGGCCAGGGCCACATCCCTAATATTTTACACTTGATCTCTGCAGCAGGGCGGGAAAAATCAATCTTGCCATCACTCTTCTGCATTTTAGGAGCTTTACAGGCCAGACAATCATTTTGTTTTTGCGGATTGTATATCCCCGCTTCAAATTCACCGAGTACTTCAGCTATTAATGCCGGGCCTAAGGCAGCCAGACGGTCATGTAATTCACCCGCAGTTTCGGTTTCACCGATTTCCAGTGATTCACTGGCTAAAATGCCGCCACCGTCCCAGATATCATTTATCTCAATGACTGTTACGCCAGTAATTTTCTCTCCCTGAATTATTGCCCAGTTGATCGGAGCTGCCCCACGATATTTTGGCAAAAGGGAACTGTGTAAATTGATTATCTTTGCCGGTAACTTTTGTAATGCACTCCCTAACCATTGGCCAAAGGCAATTACGACGATTACATCTGGAACAAGCTGCCTGATAATTTCCAGATTTTCAGGCGAATTAATATTAGCTGTTTCCAGACATTCCAGCCCTAATTTATTGCTGAGAGCGGCTATTGGCGTTGGTGTTGTACTGCGACCTCTTCCTGCCGGGCGGGCTGGCTGGGTAAATACTTTCAAAATCTGATGGTGTGAACTGGCGAGCCAGCGTAAGGTATCACAACCAAAATCGCCACCACCCATAAATATTATTTTCATTACTAAACTTATCCTAATTACCGCTGTTTTATACCAGCATGACCAAAGGCTATTTCATAATTTAACATCCGGCCTGAAAATAACTTATGTTTAGTTCTATAACTTAACTGAATTTCAGGTCAGAACTATATTATAGCTCACTTATACAAAGATACAAGTTGTTTATCTTACTTGATTTCCGTGCCTGCAAGGATATTACAGACTATGGTCGCAATTATTTCATGCCTACTTTATGTTTCAGATCAGGATCACTTCGCATTTGATACCATAATTCCATGATTTTTCAATTATCTTGACAGGGACGGACCCCATAGTTAATATTAACCTGTTCTGGCTCCCTGAAAAGCCAGTTTTACGCTAATAGGATAATAATAATTTAGGAGTTACAGCAATGGATTTATTTCCACATTTCCGGGCGATTCTCTGCGCCTTTTTGGTTTTCTCGTCGTATATTTCTGCTTTTGCAGATTTATGTCCTTATGACCTCACTGTAGGTGAGAATTTTGTCAATCCTGTCGGTTTTTATGACAGTACTCCGGTTTTTTCCTGGAAGTTGCCGTCAGAGTCGGTGTCACAGCAGGGGTATCAGCTTGTTGTTGCCAGTAAGGCAGAATTATTGCCTGGTAAACCGGATCTGTGGGATTCTGGAATAGTAAAGTCGGATAAATCTATATTTATCCCTTATGATGGGCGGCAGTTATCCAGTCGTCAGAAGTGTTTCTGGCAGGTGCGATTGCTTGATAATGCCGGTAATACTACAGGCTGGAGTGAAATTGCTTACTTTGAGCTCGGATTACTTGATAATAGTCAGTGGCAGGGCCAGTGGATAACTAAACGGCAGGACCAGGCCAGTTTGAAGGCCAGGGCAGCCTCTGAAATAAAGGTTAAAAAGGCTTTATATGGTCTTTTAGGCACATCCGAAAAGACAGTTGATATTACTGCTAAGATTGCAACTGCGGTTGCAGAAGGCAGATATCAGTTCTCAGTAAATAATGATTATGCTGGCAGTGACCCTGCATATGGTACAAAGAAAGAATTTGTTATTGAGTATGAATTGGCGGGAAAGCCAGTTAAACTCACAGGGCGGGAAAGCCAGAATATGGACCTCTTTACAGGTAAAGAGGTTCTGGATGACAGGTGTGTTCCCCAGTATATGCGTCGTGAGTTCTCGCTGGCTAAGTCGCCTGTTCAGGCAAGACTTTATGTCACAGCAAGGGGTATATATGAGATGTATATCAACGGCCAGAGAGTCGGTAATGACTATATGGCTCCAGGTTATACTGTTTATGATAAGAGAATAGAAACGCTGACCTATGATGTCACAAATCTGCTGAGCAATGGCGATAATGCTCTTGCTGCAATAGTAGGTAACGGCTGGTTCGGTGGTGATATTATGACTCGCGGTGTGGTCGCATATCCAGAATTACTGGTCCAGCTGGAAATAACCGCAGCTGATGGCACAAAGTCGATCGTTGTTTCTGATAAAAACTGGAAAGTTACTAATGAAGGCCCTCTTTGCTATGCCAGTAATTATCATGGCATTGATTATGATGCCCGTAAAGAGATGCCCGGCTGGAACAATATTGGTTTCGACGATAGTTCCTGGCATGTCGTCCAGACTAAGTCTCTTGATGCTGATGTTGCCCTTGTACCTAAAAGGCATAATCCCGTTAGAATAATGAAAGAGTTGCCAACTCAGAAAATCATTCAGAATGAACCTGGTCGTTACATTTATGATCTGGGTCAGAATATGGTTGGAGTGCCTCGTTTGCATATTCCTGTAGTTAAAGACGCTACGATCACAGTTCGATTTGCCGAGATGCTCAATATTGATGGAACATTTTATACGGGCAATTATAGAAATGCCCGCTCAACCGATTATTATACAGCAGCGACTGATGGTCAGATATCTTTTATGCCAACACTTACCTTTCACGGTTTTCGCTATGTTGAGTTGAGCGGACTGCCTGCTGATTTTAAACCTGAGCTGAAAAATGTTACCGGTGTTGTACTTTATTCTGCTTTTGATAAAACAGGTTCATTTACTAGTTCTCATGCCAAGTTGAATAAATTGCAGGAAAATATTCAGTGGGGGCAGATAGGTAACTTCCTGGATGTGCCTACTGACTGCCCGCAGCGTGATGAACGATTGGGCTGGACAGGTGATGCTCAGGTATTCTGTCCGACATCTATGTTCAATTATGATGTACTTTCTTTCTGGGCCAGTTGGACTCAGAGTATTCGTGATGATCAGCGGGCAGATGGTTCTATTCCAGATTTTATCCCTATTACTCCTTCATGGCAAAGCACTCGGTTTACCAGCCCGGGCTGGGGTGATGTCTGTGTTGTTGTGCCCTGGGAGGTTTATGTTCGTTCTGGTAATATTGAAATATTGCGTGACAATTACGATACTATGAAAAAATGGGTTGCTTATTACAACGACCTGGCTGATAACTATTTAGTCAAACATCATGGCTATGGCGATTGGTTGCAGCCATATTCCAGTAATGGCTCACATGGCGATACTGATAGTGATTTGATAGCTACTGCCTATTTCGGTCGCTGTGCCATGATAATGGCAGATGCAGCTCAGGCACTTGGTATCGAACACGATGTTAAGTATTACAGGGAATTACACCGCTCGATAGCTCTGGCATTTAGTAATAAATATTTTGATGATAATGGTAAAGTTAATACCAAATTTGATACTCAAACGGCTTATCTCATGGCTTTGGGGTATGATTTACTCACTCCAGATAAAGTTGATGGGGTAATCAGTAATCTACTGCGTCTGATCAATGAGGCTGATGGCCATTTACGCACCGGCTTTTTGGGCACACCACTGTTCAATTCCGTTCTCGATGAGCTTGGCTATCGCGACCT
>JAFGDI010000153.1 GCA_016932145.1 Sedimentisphaerales bacterium | reverse complement strand
TGGCACTATTGCGTTGCTACTCGTAATGCCGCAACTGGCGTTATGGAAGTTTATGTTGACGGTGAACTCGAAAACACTGTTACCGGACCTACCGGAACGAAAGACGCTTCTGCTTCTGTCGTTATCGGTAAGATCCAGACTGGTACTAATTTCCTCACCGGCCTGATCGACGAAGTTAAATTCTATAACTTCGTTCTCGATGAGCTTACTATCGCAGATAACTACTATACCATGACCGGCGAAACTCCTTGCGTTACTTCAAGAAGACCTAGCGCCGTTTATGACATTGATGGCAACTGCGTAGTTGATATCGCCGACTTCGCCAGAATCGCCGCTCATTGGCTCGAATGCGGTCTCTACCAGCAGTGTGTACCCGCTATTGAGTAATCTGACCTTAACTCAATTTTCATAATTGACTTTGGGCTGCCGGTTCTTATGATCCGGCAGCCCTTTTTTTTTAATAACCGTTCACACCCCTGGGAACGCCAACAGTTGAGGGCAAAGCCCGAAATCCCGACAATTCGGGGCTCGGCAAACGAAACGCATTATAAGCAAAAAAACGGTTTAAGCTCAATATTGTAATAGTAGATATGATCCTCTATCCTGGTATCAAGCAATCTGTTATTTTTGCCTGATAATAGCCGAGCTGGGGCTCGGCGTTCCCAGAGAAGAAAATCCGTGTGAACGGTTATGTTTTTTATTTATACTCTCAATAACCGCCCACTACCTCAACTTCCCTTGAGTGGACTGCATCTTAATATCTTGTTCAACCTAAGACAGACCAGAAACTTCTGTTTGTATCATAACTGCCTTATAGTTATAATACTAACTATGAATTTTGACCTCAATAATAACAGAGCAAACGCAACCGGACATAAGATCAACCTCACTCCCATGGTCGATATTGTCTTTCTGCTGATTATCTTCTTCCTGGTAGTCTCACAGTTCAGTGCCCAGGAACGCTCTCTCATGGACTTACCCGCCGCCCAAAATTCATTTACTCCCGAGATCGCCGCCGAAAAACAGTCCGTCATACTCAATATCATGCCCTCTGGCGAAATTACTGTCGATGATAAAATATACCCCCAACCCGAGCTGCAAAAACTGCTTACTAACCATATAAATAGCAAAGTTATTATTCGCTCTGACAAGAAATGCACCTGGTCAGTACTCCAACCAGTATTCTCCGCCTGCCTGCAAGCTGGCATAAGCACCACAGACATCGCCGTGGTTAAGGAATAATTCACCTGATTTCAGAAATACTTCTGCATGGATTTTTTACATCATGGAAAATACCCAAAATATAATACAAAGACTAAACTTTACCTATTGCCCCAAATGCTCCAGCCAGAACCTTATCTCACGCGGCAACAAAGCCATATCCTGCAAAGACTGCGATTATATACTCTATCAGAATAATGCCGCTGCCGTCGCCGTTTTCATCAGGCAAGAAGACAAAATCGTACTCACCAGACGCGCTCGAGATCCACAAAAAGGCATGCTCGATACACCAGGCGGTTTCGTTGACCCCTTTGAATCACTCGAAGAGGCACTCCACCGCGAAATTAAAGAAGAACTCAACCTGCAACTCACAGAGGTTAAATACCTCACCTCAGCACCAAATATCTACCACTATCGCGGCGTAACTTACCTTACCACCGACTGCTTTTTCACTGCCAGAGCTATCGACTTCAATCAGATCAAAGCCGCTGATGATGTCTGCGACTACATACTTATCAAGCCCGCTGACATTAACCCGGAATTAGTCGCCTTTGAATCAGTTCGCTCTGTACTAAAACAAAACCTGCTCTGATACAACTGTCATGGTGACTCAAACTGCATTTCCTTGTCCCGTACCGTCAGAACCGCACAGGGAGCTTTACGCACCACCTTCTCGGTAACACTGCCCAGCAGCATCGCCGCCAGAGCACCATGGCCATGAGAACTCATCACGATCAGATCTACATTATTCTCACGGGCATACCGAATTATCTCTACAAATGGACGGCCCACCACTACCGCCGCCTTCAGATTATCACCCAATACCCCTAACTTTTCCTCAACAAAACGAGACATCAACACCTGAGCATTTTCACCTAATTCCACTTCTGATATCACTACCGGCGCCAATGCATCATCTCCGGCCAGCCAATAGTGGCAACTATCATCGGCTACATGCAGACAATGCACTCTGGCACCATATTTATTTGCCATATCAACTACACAGTCTAAAGCAGCCAGTGAATGTTCCGAAAAATCCGTAGGAAATAATATTGTCTTGATATCCATCTTGGTACCACCTTTCTTTACTCTGAGACGATTTTACCATTACTCCCTCTCCTGTGTTAAGTATAACATAACATATAGACTCTCGCCAAATAGATTATAGGACCTGAAAATACCACACAGCAAATGAGAATTGCCAAAATACCAGATTAAAAGGGGAAAACCATAGATTCTGAATAACATAGAACACTCATTAAATCTTATTTAAAATAAAAAAAGCCGGTGCGATCCTGCCCTTATGATGTTATGGTCGGGATTCAGAAGGGAAAGAACAAAACCACACCAGCCAAAATTGAGTGTCCTAATTTAATTGTTCAGAAGAAACTTGTCGCTTGTTTCTCCGAGTCTGCTTAATTATATACCACATCTGGCATAACTGTCAAGCACTACACTCATAAATATAATGCATTATTAAAATATTTCCAGCAAAATAATCCTAAACTTTACAAAAAAAATAACTCACTTATAACAAAATGCAGTTATTGCTAAAAAAACACCGTCAATATATCACCACCAGTACAATTAAACAAACATCTTGCCAAGTCTGCAACTTCTCTTATCAACAATAATTACCTGTTAACTAATAATAATTTTTATTAAAATCGAAGTAATCGTTCACAGTTACAGTAATAGGTAACAAGAAATAAGTAATAAAGTTGATGTATCTCGAAATACCGAACTGTTTTTTCACGGTTCTTGAAATGTACTTCCATTATTGGTATAATGCCCGCTGCCGATAATATTAATTACATTGAATTGTAAATCGCTGTATGCTAAACAGTTAATCTAATTCAAGACACAATATGCGACAGTGAAGACTTTTTCTCTGTCCGATAAATATTTTTGAGGATTGTCAGTTGAATAAACCAAATACTATTGAGACGCTCGCCCAAAGGGGTTTTGTCAGTCAGATATCATCGCCAGAGCTGGAAAAAAAGCTCAACGAAACCTGCGTCACTCTTTACGCCGGATTTGATCCTACAGCTAAAAGCCTGCATATCGGTAATTTGCTCCAGATAATGCTGCTCGCCCAGTTCCAGAAACTCGGCCACAAACCACTGGCACTGGTTGGCGGCGCTACTGCTATGATCGGCGACCCTTCCGGCAAAAGCCAGGAACGAAACCTGCTCTCTACCGAAACCATAGCCGAAAACCTCATTGGTATTAAAAAGCAACTATCACAGTTCCTCGACTTCAACTGTGGTCAAAACAGTGCCGAACTGGTTAATAATTTCGACTGGATCAGTAAATTCTCCTTTATCGACTTTCTCCGTGATGTCGGTAAGAACTTCCGCGTCGGCGAAATGATGAATAAAGAATCGGTACGCAAGCGACTCAATAGCGAGGTTGGCATGAGCTTCACTGAGTTCTGCTATCAGACTATTCAAGGGTACGATTTCCTCCACCTCTATCGCGAAAAGAACTGCCAGCTTCAGGTCGGCGGCGATGACCAGTGGGGTAACATAACCGCCGGCATCGAACTAACACGCAAAGTTACTGGCGAAGGTGTATTTGGCATGACCTCGCCACTGCTCACTACGGCCAGTGGCCAGAAATTTGGCAAGACCGAAGCCGGCACCATCTGGCTTGACCCCAACATGACACGACCATACGACTTCTACCAATATTGGATCAGAGTTGATGACCGAGATGTTATAAATCTGCTCAAACGGTTCACCTTTATGCCGTTGACAGATATTGCCGAACTGGAAACACTACTCGCCAGTGAACCGGAAAAAAGAGCTGCCCAAAAGGTACTCGCCGATTATGTCACTGAAATGGTACATGGTAAAGCCCAGCTCGAACTGGTACTAAAGGCAACCACTATTCTCTTTGGCGGTGAAATTGCCGGGCTCAACGATGCCCAGCTCTCTGGAATTTTCGCCGATGTCGCCAGCACCACTATGGCTAAAGACAAACTATCAGCGGGCATATCAGTTCTTGATATCTTTGCTGACACCGGCGTATGCTCCTCTCGCGGAGAAGCTAAAAAGCTCATTAAAGCCGGTGGCGCTTACATTAACAATAATCGTGTCAGCGATATGGACTTCGTAGTCAATACCAGTTCACTGGCATCTGAATCAGTCATAGTACTGAGAAGCGGCAAAAAAACCTACCATCTGGTTAAGTTCCAATAGTAGCACAAGCGGCTAGCTTGTAATTACTTGTTATTTATTACTTGTTATTTATTACTTCTGTCGTCCAACGACAGCCTAAGAGGTTAAAATATGAAACTGCCCGAACTCAACAATGTCGCAAATTATGTCGGACTTTATGTTATCGATTTCGGCGACCATTGCGCCGTCGGCTATACTGCCGCCGAAACCGCCTGCCTGCTCGAATCAGAAAGATACGCTGATGTCAAGGTATTCCGCATACATCGGGCTATGCCTGATGGCACTATGGAACTTAAAGGCATCACTAACGACCGCTTCAAACTCGAAAGTGGTATGTTCTTCCATTGCAATTCTGAAGCTCAGGCCAAAGCTGACTTCGACACACTGGCAAAGTTCGCCAGCCAATCATTGCCTCCCTGCAATGCCAAACTCCAACTCGCTCACGACACACAGGGCAACCAGATCCTGGGGCTGATCTACCCGGCAGAATATGAAGATGATATCTCATCATGGATGCTCAAAAGCGGGTTCAAAGGGTCAGGTGCTGTTGATGCCGGCATAAGCCAGGTTACCAGATTCTATAATAACGGCTATTGCATTAACAAGAGCTGCCAGCTCACAGCCGCGACAGCCATTCCAGCACGCAGCTTCGCCGAACTTGCCAGCTCAACCAGCCAGGCTGTACAACGGGCAATGTAGAGACGCATAATTATGCGTCTCAGGTAGCTCAAGCGTCTCGCTTGAGATTAATAAGCTGAAAGTTGTAAAAGAATAATAATTGCAGTTTGTATAAATAAATTTGCATATGCAAAATCATGCTGTTGGAAGGAATAAATTACAAGCAAGCATGCTTGTGCTACCTGCCATGAACATCAGAAAAAAAACGATTCTGTTCTTCGGCTCAATTCTCTGCTGGCTACTGGCTCGCAGTAAAGTCAGAGCCTCGGCCCAACATATGCAAAAGCTCGAGTTTCCCACTAATACCAAAGACATGGGAATTACCATGACCGACACCGTCCGCCAATCTTGGCGGCATAAATGGCTCAAAGTTAAAAAATGAGCCTGAGAACGCCAAGCCCCGGCTCGACCAAAGTTTCCCACGAAGTTGGAAAAGCAGTAGGTTTTTGAATGCGTTTTATTCTGCCGAAATGGTGCAGCGTTCTCAAATTGGATATATTGATTATGACCATTAAACAACAGATACAAACATGGCGTGACGGTGGAGCCAGGCTCCGTCAATATCTCACTGGCGTTACTCCGGCCATGCTCGATATTCCCTGCGCACCGGGCACATGGTCGATCCGCGAGCTGGTCATTCATCTGGCTGACACCGACGCTATCGCTATCGACCGCATGAAACGGATCATCACCGAAGATAATCCCACTCTGCTCTGGGCCGACGAAACCGCATATGTCAAAAAGCTCTGCTGCGAGAAACAATCACTCGAAGATGCCTTACTGCTCTTTGAAGTTGGTCGCCGCCAGTTCGCCCGGGTACTGGATAATCTGCCCGATGAGTCGTTCAACCGCACCGGCATTCATAATAAGGCCGGGCAACTTAAACTCGCTGACTTTATACCAATGTACATCGGCCATCTCGACCACCATTTAGAATTCCTGGCCGGTAAAATTGAAATACTCCGTAAAGACGCATGATTATGCGTCTCAGGTTTGCAAACCGAACATAAAAATTAAACAGAAGACGCATGATTGCGGCTCATTATTATATGTGCAAAAATCCAAGACGCAAAATCTTGCATCTCTACGAGGATCAAATCATGAAAACCGTTCTTGTTCCTGTCGCTGACGGCACCGAAGAAATTGAACTCATGTGCATAGTCGATGTCCTG
>JAFGDI010000152.1 GCA_016932145.1 Sedimentisphaerales bacterium | reverse complement strand
TTAAAACAGTCTCGCAGAAGGCGAAACCTCAACCCCGATACTCGGGATTTCGGATTACCTCAACTTATTTATGCTACGCATCACTAAGTCTCTTATTTCTGTAACCGTATGAACAGTTATCTACTTTATTATCGGTTATTTCTGGTGAAAAAATAAAAAAGACGGCTGTTATTAGCAGCCGTCCAGTATTTTTGGGGAAAAACGCTCAGAAATGACTTTTAACGATTAGCGGCTTTGACAGCATCTCTTCTTTTCTTTTCATCTGCTGTAAAGGCACGGTTAATATCTGACTGCATCTTTCTGAATGAATCTGGCCAGAAAGCATTACTATTAGTCAGAGAGCGGGTAACTCCGGCTGAGTCTTTATAAATGATCTCACCACTTATTTCCGTTACAGTTTGACCATCAACTTCCTTGGTAATAGTAGTTGGAGCCTTGATCTCAATCACAATAGCGTCCATTGTAAAGTCAACATCGATCTCATTTGATGCCTGAGTATCAGCGGTAACTTGTGCACCACCCATACCGCCACGACCTCTGCCCATGCCACCCATATCAACTTGCTGAGTAGAGGTTGAAGCCAGATCAAGTGCGTATAACTTGACAATATCGCCAATTTTTTCGCCGGTAGTTACTGTGAACGGCCTCTTGAACCATTGACCATTCTGGAACTTATATACTTCCACTCTGGCACTCTGATTATCAGATATTGCCTTAGGTATGAACAATGAGGTTGGCGGTGTCTGTACAGGATCTTTTACGGCTAATTCATTAGTCCATAAAACCGGTACTGATTTGAATATGTCTGCCTGACTTTTAGTGAGCCAGTTAGTCTCATAGCAGGGGTTAAATATACCCAGTCTGATAGAATATTTATATATCTTTCCTGGTGTAAATGAATCATCGTGAGCCCAGATTTTCAGCTCTTTATTTTTAAGAGTACTTATCTCTCCGCCTGCCATACCGCCACGAATATCCATCATACCGCCACGGCCAAGATCAAAACCACCTCTGGGATTAGCCGCCTGACGGTTGGCATTTTGCGAGTCTTCAGTCTTTGCACTAGGGTTTACCCAGGCATCGCCAATAAGGTTATAAGTAGTTGGCTGTATAAGCATGAGCTGTGTCTGCTCTGGCTGATTGTCCTTCATTGCCACATTTTGTCTGACTTTGGAGATTGATAGCATATCAGTAGCATTAAGACTGTTTCTCATTGGATCTACTTTGCAACGAGGTACGGAAACCGGAGCTGACCACTGCCCATCTTCTAGCAATTCGCTTCTGAGCAGGTCAACTGTTGCAACAATAGGAAAATAGTTATCAATCAATTTCTTTTCAACTTGCTGACCAGTAAATGCCTGCTCAAAATCATTATAAAGTTTTTCCATGTCAAATGTCGCTTCTACGCTGACAAACATCACATCTTTAACTTTTACTTCTGTGCCGGCACCTAAACCACCGCGGGTATCAAACATCTGTCCCTGTGGATTAGCCTGAGCATCTTTGTTTTCCACTGGCACACTTGCCAGTGCATGAGTTAACACCAGCTTTGGTGCTATAAGTTCTGGCAGTGCAGGCAGTGTATAATCTCTTATATCCTGCTCCATTATCATTCTGGAGATATCAGGAGGACTAAGTGGTATTTCATTCATTGCCAGCGGCTCTACCAGTGTTAATAAGTCACCAACAGGTTTATATTCTTCCAGATCGTCAAGCGAAGATGGCCTGCTCATGCTCATTACCGCGTCCCGGGCCAGTTGCTGGGCCTTTTCCGCTGCTTCTACGGCACTTACTTTCTGGCCATTAATCTCAGCTCCAGGGGCATTAATTACATTCGCATATAAAACCCATAAAAGAAAAAGGCCGGCAAGTGCTATAACTGCCTTCTCAAAATGAGCTTCGAGTAAATTCATTGTCTGTTTTTTTGCCATATTAAATTCCTGCTTTATATTAAATCAGAATTATTCTGTAAATGTTCTTATTGCTATTAAATGGTAATTAGACTTATTACATTCCACGCCCGCGATCAAACATGCCGCCACCTCTTGGATTAGCATCAAAGGTTGGCTGAGTCATTGGTGCATCAACAGCAGCTTCTGGGCCTTTCTTTATGATATCCGGCATCTGGGCTTCATAACCACTACGGAAGAATACATATTCACATATAGTATCTACTTGCACAAGTGCACCGGCGCCATAGTAATAACCGGCAGCTTCTTCCGCCTGTATGTTAACCGGGTTTATATTGAACTGAAGTACTGTTATTTGATTGCGGCTGTTAGTGCCATCAAGATTTGTCCTGGGACTTTGCAGTGCGTTTATAAAGTCGTTAACTCTGTCGCTGGCGACTATTACACTTACGGAAAAATGGAACACATCTGTCAGTTCATCACTGCCTCGTTTGGTCCATGTTGTTGTCATGGTGTTTTGCATTACACCTGAACTAGTTGCTTCCATTCCGGGAACAGCCGCACCCTGACTTACTGGGGCAGGCAATGCTGTTGTACTGCCTATCCGCTGGGCTGATGTGCCAGCAGACATGCTAACAGAGCCGCGGCCCATACCGCCAGTCATTCCGCCTCGATTACCCATCAGGTCGCCACGGCCCATACCTCTCATACCGCCGCCCATTGCCCCGGCAGCACTGCCGCTGCCTGTTGAAGCTGAAGGCCCACCAAATGCAACTTCAATAAGTCGTTTTACTGGGTTCTTTTTAACCGAACTACTACCTGTATTATCATTGATCTTATTAATAGAAAAGACCACATCTTCCTGTATCCAATATGCTATCTGGCTGTACCAGCTATCGAATTGAAGAGTTGCCGGGGTTCCGGTACTGCCATCATGTTCTTTCCAGAAACTATAAAGTACAAATGATTCCGGATCGCTATAAATACTTATCTCGTTAGCCCGATTTTCTCTCATTTCAATACGCAATTTATCATCTGACGAACCGGCGGTAATAGCACCAAAACCTCCCATGCCGCCACGATCGCCACGCATACCCATGCCCATGCCGTCAGCGCCAGCTTCAGTGGTTCGCTTGGCTTTTTCCAGATAATTGCTTTCTTCAAGGTCTGATGGTTTGTTTCCTGCCCGCATTATCTTGAGAATATTATCTATTCCTTCGCAATATTTCTCAGCAAAATTCATATAATATTGCTTACTTTCAACCTGGGGAGCAGAGGGGAAAACATTTATAAAAAGATATGGTCTGCTACTTGTCTTTCTGCAAAAATCAATAACAGATTTCTTATCTTCCTCGGCTCTGGCTATGTTGGCATTATGAAACTGTATTTCATTCTCATGCACAGCCTTGCTTTGCAATGACATAGCAGAACTATATTGTGAATTTATCTTGTTATATTCCTGAATGTTAGCATTGTTTTTCATCATGCCCCAGGCATAAAGGCCTAAAGAGGCCAGCACAATCAGGACATATACGCCATATATGTAATATTTTTTTATC
>JAFGDI010000151.1 GCA_016932145.1 Sedimentisphaerales bacterium | reverse complement strand
AGCTTTGCGTCGTCGAGAGGGTTTTGCCGATGCCCGGCTTATTGTCAGTGGTGGCGAGATCGGGGCCAGGGCTTTTATCGCCGAACAGAAAAAAATGCTGGCTGAGGCTGGCGTTTTAGATGCCGTTGAATTTCGCCCGGATTTTCGCCAGTTGCATGATAGATTGAGCTTTTTCTCTGATATTGATGTATTATGTGTGCCGCAGAGGGGGCAGGTTGCTCACGGGCGATTTTGCCTGGAGAGTTTTGCTGCCGGTGTGCCGGTAATCGTGCCGGATTCTGGCGTTTATCCCGAACTAATTAATACTGTTGGTGCGGGTATCTTATGCAGTAAAGAGCAGATAGAATCACTGGATGAAGTTATTGCCGCTTTTTTTGTCCAGGACAGAACCGCCCCGGCGGAAATTAAAGCTCGTGCCCGGGAATTGTTTGACATTGGGGCAAATGTACTGGAATTGCTCAGGATAATAGAAACAAGCACACAGAGTCAGAATAAATGATCGCACTGGTAGATTGTAATAATTTTTATGTATCCTGCGAACGGGTATTTCGTCCGGAACTTGAGGGCCGACCAGTTGTGGTTCTTTCTAATAATGATGGCTGCATAATATCCCGGTCCAATGAGGCCAAGGCTCTGGGTATTGCTATGGGCGTACCATTGTTTAAGATAAGAACGCTTATCGAAACGCAAAAAGTTGAGGTGTTTTCTTCAAATTACACCCTTTATGGTGATATGTCAGCTCGAGTTATGCAGACACTGGCAACCTTTTCGCCTGAGGTTGAGTGTTATTCGATAGATGAGGCTTTTGTGTCGCTGCCAGATACAGGCGATAATACCGATCGTGGCAGGGAGATAAAAGAGACAGTGGGCAGATGGACGGGTATTCCGGTTTCGGTTGGTATTGGGCCTACCAAGACCATAGCCAAGCTGGCGGCGGGAATAGCCAAGAAGTCCAGTAAGGCTCGCGGTGTGCTGGATCTGGCCGGGAGTAGTTATTATGATCACGCCCTGGAGATAACCCCGGTGGGTGATATCTGGGGTATTGGCCGCCGGATAAGTGATAAGCTCAATAAGTCTGGTATTGTAACGGCTTTACAGCTCAGAGATATGGACGATAAATGGATATTGCGGCACTTTAATATTAATGTATTGCGTACTGTGCTGGAATTAAGGGGTGAAATATGCCTGGAACTAGAGCCCTGTCCGGAAGCTAAAAAGAGCATAACGGTATCTCGCAGTTTTGGTAAGCCCATTGATAGTCTGGAAGATCTGCAGGGTGCTCTGGCTCAATTTGTCGCGCGGGCGGCGGAGAAAATGCGTCAGGAAAAGCTGGCAACTTCGGTAATAAATGTCTTTCTCTCTACCAATCGGTTCAATGACCAATATTATGCCAATGTAGCGGTTGCCGGTTTTGAAACACCCAGCAGTGACACCGGTGAGATACTGGAGCAGGCCCTGGTCTTACTGGCCCGTATATATCAGCCCGGCTTACACTATGTAAAGACGGGCGTAACCCTGCTCGAACTTTGCGATGCCACCTGTTGTCAGCGAAGTTTATTTGATGAGAAAGATCGGGAAAGGTCGGCCCGTCTTATGTCTGCTATTGATTCACTGAACCAGTCGGCGAGAAAGAATATTCGCTGGGCCAGTGAAAAGCTCAGTGACAAATGGCAGTCTAACGCCGGTCACAAGTCGCAGGCTTATACTACCAACTGGGACGAATTACCGTCAGTAGCGGCAGAAAAACGGTAAAAAGGTAGTATAAAGTAATAAATTCAGGTTAAAGGCCTGTGTTTTTGAACAAAACAGGGGGAAAGGTCGTAGATATAAATGCTCAGGTATGAGCGTGTGTGAATCTTTAAAGTGTTATATAAGATGAATTTAAGATATAGGGGCTGCGAAGTAGAAAAATGGAATTCAATAGTCCGCTGACCTTGCTATTACTGATATTATTAATACCTGCCGGTTGGTTTCTGATTAGACCGGGCCGGTATGCTTCGCTGAAATATTCATATGTGGGTCGATTTGCTGAATTGACTGTAAGTGGCAAGGGTATAAAGTTTTATGGTCGCTTCGTGCTGGTTTTATGTCGGTTGCTTTGCATAGGATTAATAATAATAGCTCTGGCCCGCCCACAAGAGGGTAAGAAAGTCAGTCTCAGTTCGACCAAAGGTGTAATAATGCAGGTTGTACTGGACCGGTCCAGTAGTATGAATGAGTTAATGGAGTATAATGGCGCGGCAGTAAGTCGTATAGATACGGCCAAGTCGGTGTTAAAGGACTTTATCAAGGGTGGTAATGGTTTGTCTGGCAGGCCCAACGACCTTATCGGCTTGATAAGTTTTGCCCGGTATGCTGATACTAACTGTCCGCTGGTGCAGTCGCCGGAGATATTGACGGATTTTCTGGGCGAGATACAGACAGCCAGTAGCCAGCAGGAAGATGGAACGGCGATAAGTGATGCGATAGCATTGGCGGCGGCCCGTCTGAATAAGGCCGAGGTAGAGATTCAGGATCGTAATGACCGGCTTATGGCAATAGCTGGTAATGAAGGTCGAGAAGGTCAGCCGGAATTTGAGATAAGCAGCAAGGTAGTAGTGTTATTAACTGATGGCGATCAGAATTGCGGCGAGTATAATCCTCCAGATGCGGCAGAGCTGGCCAGGAAGTGGGGAATCAAGATCTATACAGTAGGTATAGGAGGTAATCTTCGTCAGGGTAACTCGATATTTGATATGATGCGGGTGAATAACTTTAATGAGAAATTATTGCAGTGGTTTGCCAGCGAGACAGGGGGCGAATATAGTCGGGCAGATAATGGCGATGAGCTTCGTGCAATGTTTGAGAAGATCGATAAACTGGAAAAAAGTGAGATCCAGTCGATAAGTTATGATGAATATGATGAGAAATATCATGACTATGGTAAGGCGGCACTGGGTTTGTTACTACTGGAGATAGTATTAAGTAGTACGATCTTCCGTCGGATACCGTGATGGTAATTAAGAATCATACAGGAAAGAAATATCGGTTGACCAAAACCTGAGTTAATGTCGGTAATAACTGGCAGAGTAAAAAAATGGAAATAGCAGAATACAGAATGGAAAATATAGAGGCTTTGTGGCTGCTCTGGCTCTTGCCGGTAGTAGTGGGCTTCTATTTCTGGCGTTTTTATCGGGTAAGGCGGGTTCTGTCCCGTTTTGTGCAGGGTTCTCTGGCAGAGCTGGTCAATGGCCAGGTGAGTACAGGCCGCCAGGTGTTCAAAGGCGTGATATTACTACTGTCGATAGTAGCTATAGTAATAGCATTGACTCAGCCGGGTTGGAATCCGCAACCCCGTCAGGTAGTGCAAAAGGGCAGAGATATAGTGCTGCTGATAGATGTATCTCGCAGTATGCTGGCAGAGGATCTGTACCCCAGTCGTCTGGCCCATGCAAAAATGGCGGTAAAGGATCTGCTGGGAGTGCTCAAAGGCGACCGGGTTGGCCTGATCGCTTTTGCCGGTACGACGGCAGTGAAATGCCCTCTGACTCGTGATTACCCATTTGTCAGCATGGCAGTCGAAGAGTTGAACCCTGATTATATAAGTCAGGGAGGAACGCTGATCGGCGATGCTATCCGCCGGGCATCGGAGCAGGTTTTCTCTGAAACAGAAGACAGGTATCGCGACATAATATTGATAACCGATGGCGAGGATCATGATAGTTTCCCGCTGGAGGCGGCGAAAAAAGCAGCGGAAAAAGATGTTCGTATCTTTGTAATAGGAATCGGCGATAAGATCGAAGGCTCTCGTATTCCGATAGCAGGAGCAGGTAGTCGTGAATATCTTAAGTATGAAGGTGCAGAAGTCTGGACGAAATTACAGGATGATTCTCTGAAGGAGATAGCTGTATCTACCCCGGGTGGTGCATACTGGGCCTATACCCCCGGCACTATGCTGGAGCTGGATAAGATATACAGCCGTATGATCGATAAGGCTCAGACCAGAGATATAGCGACGACCGATGCGGTAAGCTATGACGAGAAATTTCAGATATTTCTGGCACTGGCTTTGGTTTTATTATTTGCAGAAATACTGGTAAGTGAAAGGAAGAGGCAATGAAAGGCTATATGTCAGGATTGATCATTGCAGGTCTTATGAGTGGTACGCTACTGGCAGAATCGGCAGAGTCGCTGGTGAAGCAGGGTAATGAGCAGTATCAGGAGAAGCAATATGATAATGCTCTGGAACTTTATGATGCAATAACGGAAAGTGAAAAACTCAGTACCGGCCATGTTGACTATAATAAGGGTAACTGCTTTTACCGTCAGGGCGATTATGATCAGGCGATAGCCCATTATAATAAGGCGGTAAATAATAGTCAGGATAATCAGTTAGCGGCCCGGAGCAAATATAATCTGGGTAACAGTTATTTCCAGAAGGGTCAGGCCAAAGAGCAGAGCAGCCCGCAGGAGGCGATAAAGGATTATGAGCAGAGTGCGAGCTTTTACCGTCAGGCCCTTGACCTAAATAAAAAAGATGAGCAGGCGGCCGGTAATATATCTCTGGCCCGCAAGAAAGTAAGAGAGCTTAAAGAGATACTCAAGCAGCAGCAACAGCAGCAACAGGGTCAGGACAATAAAGAGCAGAACGAGAAAGATCAGGAGCAGCAGGATCAGCAGCAAAGTCAAAATGGTCAGCAGGGTCAGCAACAGCAGCAGTCTGATGATAATCAGCAGCAGGAGCAACAGGGCCAGCCCGAGCAGCGATCAGAGGAAAAAGAGCAACAGGGTCAGCAACAGCAACAAGAGCAGTCTGAGCAAGGCCAAGCCGAGCAAGAGGAACAAGAGCAGCAAAAGCAGGGAGATACTCAGTCAGAGCAACAGCAAGCCGCAGAGCCTCAGGAGCTGGAGCAAAAGCCGGAGGTTGACCCGCAGGCTGCCCGGATAATTGAAGATGAAAAGAAACGGAAAGAGCAACAGATGCAGATCCGTATTAAGCAGCGTCAGCCGGTTAAGAAAGACTGGTGATATGTCTGCGGCCTGAGAACAGGAAGTATTTGATCAGTTGAGCATTAGAAGGTGCAGATAAAAGGCTGATAGCGGAAAGATCTGGTTTGATATGAAAAAGATAATAGCAACAATAATTATGATTACGATGCTGAGTTCTGCGGTACTGGCTCAGATAAATGTATTTGTACGGGTACAGGATGATATCTATGCCGGAGAGAAATTTCGCATGGAGGTAGTGGCCGAGAACAGCAAATCTGCGCCCGAGTTAGAGATCGGCCAGTTATCAGGTTTCAATCCTGATTTTCTGGGCAGTTCAACAGGTTCATCATCGAGTAAGATAATAATTAATGGCCGGGTAATAGAAGATAAGTCAGAGTATGTCAGCAGTTGGTCGCTTAATGTCCCATCGGCAGGCAGTTATACCATACCAGGTCTGACCGTAGCGATAGATGGCAAAGACTATAAGACCCAGCCTGTGCAGATAGAAGTGAAGAAGCCAGAGAGTACCGATACTATTGGCCTGGAAGTGAAACTTTCTGCTCGAGAATGTTATGTTGGTCAGCCAGTAGCCCTGATGGTGAAATGGTATGTACCGCTTAATGTTCTGGCTGATTATACTTTTAATATGCCAGATATAATGGACGAGAGTATGTTCCGTACTGGTAATCTGGAGGCACCGGACAATGGCGGCAAGGTACAGCCGATCGAGAATACTTCGCTGGGTACGATAATTGCCAGTATAACAGCGGGCGACTATAAGGGTAAGCGGGTAAACATAGTTGAGTTTAATAAGTATATAATTCCGCGTCAGGCAGGAGAGATAGAGATCGATCCGATAAGTGTGACCTGTATACTGGAGACAGGTTCAAGCAGCGGCCGGCGTAACAGTCCGTTCAATGACCCATTTTTTGACCGTCATTTTCGTCAGCCGACCTATGGTCGTTTTCAGGCCACTGCTGAGAGTCTCAAGCTCAATGTCAGGCCATTGCCGGAAAGCGGCAAGCCGGAGGGCTATTATGG
Organism: Sedimentisphaerales bacterium; assembly: GCA_016932145.1. Classification (GTDB taxonomy): domain Bacteria; phylum Planctomycetota; class Phycisphaerae; order Sedimentisphaerales; family SM23-30; genus JAFGDI01. The sequence goes on along the minus strand of JAFGDI010000151.1, from coordinate 1,765 downwards.
TCTGGTGGGCATGAAGTATTTTATACGGGCAGAATTGGTAAGCCCGCCATCTGAGATAAGTGTTGGTACGCCGCTGACCCTTAAGATAGTGGTAAGTGGAAATGGTAATCTGCTTGATGATGTGAAGATGCCCGATCTGTCGTTTATGTCTGGTGATTTTAAGATACCGCCGGATCAGGCCAGTCCGCAGCAGACTCAGGACGGTCTGGAATTTACCCAGACAATTCGTCCTTTAAGAAGCAGTGCCGATGGTCTGGTCGAAGTGCCGGCGATAACCCTGCCTTATTTCAACTATCAGTATCGTGAATATCAGGAGGCCAAAACAGAGCCGATAGCAATCGAAGTGCAGGCGGCCCGGATAATAGAGCAGGCAGATGCTTCAGGGTCGGCGGCAGTTTCAGATCTAAGTACCGAGCTGATACAGACCGAACAGAAGATAGCGGCCAATCATTATGGTGGTGAAGTATTGCATGATCGATCCTTTGTTATTGGTAAAGAGCTGCTGAGCTGGTGGTCGCTTGCCGGAACAGCAGGTCCGCTTGTATTAGTAGTGATAAGTGCGTATGTGTCTCTGGCAGGTGTCAAGACCCCGGAAAAGATGCGGGCCAGAAAGTGTGCCGGCGCCTCAGGCAAGGCTATAAAGGGTTTGGCTTCACTGCCGGAGAGAGGCAGTGATAAATGTGCAGTTGCGTTGCATGATATAGTGTGTGAATATATAGCGGACAAGTTTGGTCTGGTAGCTCAGAGTCTCACTGCATCAGATTGTCGGGAGGTGTTGAGTAAAGCCGGAGTGAGTCAGGAGCATATATCTTCCCTATGTGCAATATTGGAACACGCTGAGCATAGCCGCTATGCCGGAGGTGCAGGTGGAGCAGGCAATTTGCCAGAGAAGAAAGCAGTTACGGCCCTGGTCAAGTCGATCGAGTCTCAGTTGAAAGGCAAGGTTGCAAGGTGAACGCAATGGAAGAAAAGTTAACAGTTCATAGCAATAATTCTGAGTACGCCGGTTTCTGGTCGAGACTGGGTTTGGTGTTCCCGGGGAGGCGTAACCAATTAAAAGAAATAATGGTATCTGCGATGATGATAATAAAAAAGATGATGATGTTGGCGCTGATATGCCTGCTGGCTGGTACTGTAATGGCTCAGAGTGCAGCACCGGCGGAAAGTGCTTCGGTCGTATTGCATGAGGCGGAGCAGGCATTTACCCAGGCTAATAATGTTAGTGTTACCGACCGCTCCGAGGCGGCGGTATTATACGAAAGGGCTATTGAAAAGTATCAGCGGTTAATAGATGAATTTGGTATAAGTAATGAGCATGTTTATTATAACATAGCTAATGCCTGGCTCTTACAGGGAGATGTTGGTCGTGCTATAGTGAATTATCGTCGTGCTGCTCTGCTGGCTCCGGGTAATGCCGACATAGCAGGTAATCTTAATTATGCCCGTTCATTGCGTCTTGATCGCATACCTGTGCCGGTAGAAGAGAAGGTTATGGAGATGTTATTTTTCTGGCATTATGATTTCAGCCTCAAGGGCAGGTATGCAGCGGCTCTGGTCTGCTGGTTCCTGGTTTGCGTGGTTGTATCGGTTATGCTGCTGATGAGAAAGAAAAACACACCGGCTCTGGCTATCAGTGGTATATTATTACTGGTTACGCTATTACTGACAGGTTCAGTAGTGTGGGAGAGTATGGGCGATAGTCAAAATGGTTATGGCGTAATAGTTGCCCAGAATACCATAGCGCGTCAGGGTGATGGCGATAATT
>JAFGDI010000150.1 GCA_016932145.1 Sedimentisphaerales bacterium | reverse complement strand
GCCTAAACTGATGTAAAAGCAGGTTTTAGTATTGACATGCCCTGACATTTCGATGAGGCTGTGAAACAGTTTAATGGGCTGTTTTTAACCTTGTCAGCAAAAATAAGTAGAAATGTAAACTCTTGACATATATGGTGTAACGCCAGATAATACTGATATCAATACTGGTAACAGTATTTATTACTGTCAGATGAAAATTCAAGGTAATAATTAAGGTGTTAAAAGCTGGCTGGCCGATAGAGTTCTAGCGAAAACAGGTTAATGTAAATTTAACATAAATATAGTAAGATTAGAAATGTGAATATAAGTTGCGCCGCAGGTGCAATATAAAATGAAACAATTTTTTGATGTGTTTGTGCGTAAGCACAGAAAGGGTTACTTATGAAAAAGATGATGACAATGTTCATGGCGGCATCATTGGGTTTTGCCGCAAATGCTGTAGCAGAAGATTCGCTTCAGCAGAAGGTTGATACTCTTGAGCAGGAAGTGGCCAGTCTCAAGGCTCAGATGTCTCAGCGTAATGCTGAGCTTATGGCCGAGCTGGTAAGTCGCGAGCAGACAACTCAGGCCGCTGATAGCGGTCTGACTGCCGGTTACGACAAGAACTTCTTTATCAAGAGCTCAGACGATGAGTTTCGTCTGAACATTGGCGGAAGATTACAGTTCCGTCATACCTATAGTCAGGTTTCTCATGGTGGTTATCAGAATGAAGACGGCGACAATGTGAGCACAGATGGTTCTCGCTTTGAGCTGGAACGCGGTCGCGTTATTTTCTCTGGTCATGCTATGAAGAATCTGAAGTATCAGGTTCAGTTAGATGTTGACAGCGATGGCAGTAATGCAGTAAGACTGTATAATGCCTATGCTGCCTACTCATTTATGCCTGAGTTTGGCGTCAAGGCTGGTTTTGATGTCCTGGCCTATGGCAAGCAGAGAATTTGCAGCAGCGGCAAGTTCATGGGTATGGAACGCATGATGGTTACCAATGTCTTTGATCTTGGTCGTTCAACCGGAGTTGAGGCTTTTGGTACTCTCGATATGGGCGATGCCAAGCTGGGCTATCGCGCTGGTCTGTTCAACGGTCTCAAGGATGATAATGATACCACTACCGCAGGCAGTGATAACAATCCTATCTTCGTTGGCCGTATTGAGCTGCCTTTAATGGGTGCAACTGCCAAGGATTTCTCTAATGAATCAGATCTGGCCTTCCACGAGAATCCAGTTATGATGATCGGTGCCGGCTATGTTTATGCCAATGAGAGATCAGAAAATAACAACTACAGCGGTGAAGATGATAACTTTGCTGTTCTGGCTCCAACTATTGATGGTGCATACACCAGCATATCCAGAGCTCAGGGCGAGTTCAACATGTTCAGTGCTGATGTTTCTTTCAAGTGTAATGGTTTTTCTACTACAGTTGAAGGTTTCTACCAGTCTTCTTCTCTTACTGATGCTACATTGGCTCAGGAAGATGCTAATGGCGATCCATTATCTGATACAGTTGATGGCGATGAGTTTGAAAACCTCGGCTGGTATGCCCAGGCTGGTCAGTTCATCGTTCCGGAAAAGTTTGAGCTGTTTGCCCGTATGGGTGGTGTTGATGTTGATAACGCCGGCGAAATGTATGAATATTCAGCCGGTTGGAATTACTTCATCAATGGCCAGGACCTCAAACTGACTATGGATATTACCTATATCGATGAGCTGGTAAGCAGATCAAACTCAGCTAACTATGATATGGGCGTATTGGGTGAGTCTCTGTTCCTGGTTCGCAGCCAGTTACAGTTCCAGTTCTAATTTGTCGTACTATTTAAGCGCATGACGATGCGTATTTAGATATGCACAAACACAGTAGCGGGGAGTAAATCGTGATAAACGGTTTACTCCCTTTTTTTATTGAGTGTAAGGGCAAAAAGAGGTATATTACTCAGGTTGGAATTAAAATTTTACCCTTGGAGCTATTATTATGTTGAACAGGATGATTATTTCTGCGGTTATTTTGTGTTTTGTGCCGGTTATCTGCGTTCAGGCCCAGGAAAAGACACCTGATAAGCCAGTTGATTATCTTTCACTGGGGGTGGTAACAGCCTTCTCGACTTCTCCCTATATTGACGATGACAGCCGGGTAATACCTATTCCGCTGGTTTCTTATATTACCGAAAGATTTTATTTTACTGGTCTGGAAACCGGTTATGCCTTAATGGGCGATCGCCAGCTTAGTCTTATTGCCACTGCCAATGCCAGGATGGAATATTACGATGAAGATGACAGCTATATCTTTGATGGTATGGCCAACCGGCACGCCAGTCTTGATGGCGGTCTCAAAGTTCGCTGGGAACATCCCTGGTGCGGGCTGGAAACCGGCTTTAGAGCTGATCTGCTGAGTGTTTATGATGGTTATGAGATATTTGCCCGGGCTAAAAAGAGCTTCAAGGGCGTTTTTGAGATAGAAAAGCTCAAAGTTGATATTAGTGCCGGTCTGAGCTGGCGCAGCGATGAACTTAACGACTATTATTTTGGTGTGCGTCCTTCAGAGGCCACTGCTGACCGACCGGTATATGAGCCGCAGGGCGATCTGAACTATCAGTTGGGTTGCGGCTGGTCATATAAACTTTCCGATAAATGGTCGCTATTCAATAATTACCGGGTAGAGTTCCTGGCCGATGAAATAGCCGACAGTCCGCTGGTTGATACTGATACTACCTTTTCTGTTATGGTAGGTCTGGCATATCAATTTGATCTGTCCAAATAAAAGTTGATATAAACTAAGGCTTGAGGGCCTTATGGTATGAATTATAGCTGCTGATGATAGAAATAAACCAAAAAACCGCCCGTTTGAGGGCATTGCCCGCTGCTGTTGAAGGTCTGAAGATACTGCATCTCAGTGATCTGCACACCCGGGGTTTTGGCCCGGCGGAACAGGCGGCTTATGATGCTATGCGGCAGATGGAGCCGGATATTGTCATATTCAGCGGTGATTTCTGCTACCATTTTGGCTTTTCCGGCAGTTTGTTCAAGTCCAGTACGCAGGCGGACCATGATTATCCGTTTCTGTCCCGGCATGGCATCTGGCTGCCCCCGGAATCAGACAAGGCTTATGCCGTTATGCAAAGGCTTTTGCAAGATTACACCTGCCCGCTGGGAGTATGGGCCAGTCGCGGTAATCACGACCCGGATGATTTCCTGCAAAAGGCCCGTGACCTCAATTTGCGGTTCTTGCATAACGAATCAGCCATAATACATTATAATAACTGCCAGATCGCTCTTACAGGCGTGAATTGCAATACTCGCGGCAGTTTTGACCTGATAGATATCATCCGGCAGGCGCCCAGAGGTGATCTTGATCTGGCTATCTCGCATTATCCGGAAAATGCTGAGCCGTTAATCGCCGGGGGCATGGACCTGGTACTGGCAGGGCATACACATGGCGGCCAGATATGTCTGCCCGGCGGTAAACCTATAATAACTCATAGTCGTACCGGCGGCCATTATGCTTCGGGCCTGATCAAATTTCTTCAGGGCCAGGTGCATATTTCCCGCGGATTAGGTAAGATCATGATACCACTGCGGCTTAACTGTCCGCCCGAGATTACGCTTATAACGCTGGCCCGACAATAGCTTATTACTTGTTATTTATATACTTCTTTACCAATAACTGGAAAGGACATATTATGAAAAAGGTTTCATCTTTTATTCTCTCGCTTGTGACTCTGGCTTTAATTACTGCTGGTTGTCAGAAGCCATACTCAGGCAGTCAGAAACAATTTACCCGCTATGACAGGCAGGCCCGCGAACTGCTCGCCCGCATGACGCTTGATGAGAAAATCGGGCAGATGATACAGGCTGAGACTACCGGGCTCAAAGATCCATCTGATATTGAAACTTATTATCTGGGCTCTATTCTCGCCGGCGGCAGTGCCGACCCCAAAGCGGGCAATAGTCCGGAAGCCTGGACCGATGAGTTCGAGACGGCTATGGCCCATTCGCTTAAGACCCGCCTGCGTATTCCGCTTTTATTTGGTATTGACGCGGTACATGGCCATAACAATATAACAGGTGCAACAATTTTTCCGCATAATATCGCTCTGGGCTATGCCAATGACCCGGAGCTGGTCGAAGAGATCGGACGGGCAACTGCTGTAGAAATGCGGGCGACGGGCATTCACTGGGCCTTTGCTCCCTGTGTAGCTGCTGCGCAGGACCAGCGCTGGGGACGCACCTATGAGAGCTTTTCTGCTGATCCGAAGATATGCGGTCGCTTAGGGGCTGCTGCCTCTCGGGGATTGCAGGGCGACAGTCTCGCCGCTGATGATTCGGTCCTGGCCTGCGTTAAGCATTATGCCGGTGATGGCGGTACGGCTATGGGCACGGCCAGAGGCGGCCATGGTCTGGATCAGGGTGATACCCGCTGTGATGAAGATACTTTTCGCCGGCTCCATCTGGCTCAGTACAGGCAGGCGATTAAAGAGGGAGCCGGTTCGATCATGCCTTCCTATAGCAGTTGGAATGGTGTGAAATGCTCGGCTAATAAATACCTCCTCACTGATATCCTCCGGGGTGAGCTGGGCTTTGAAGGGTTTCTTATCTCCGATTATGAGGCGATCAAACAGATCGATCCGGATTTCAAGAAGGCCATAGCTATCAGCGTTAATGCCGGCATGGATATGGCCATGGAGCCTACCCGCTACCGTGAATTCTTTGCCCTGCTCAAAGAGCTGGTGCAGGAAGGGACAGTTACCCAGCAGCGTATCGATGAGGCTGTAATTCGTATTCTCCGGGTTAAATTTGCTATGGGGCTGCTCGACCCTGATTATGACTATAAAGTGGACCGCAGCCAACTGGCTGTTATCGGCTGTCAGGAACATCGTGACCTGGCCCGTCGGGCGGTACGCCAATCGCTGGTAACTCTCAAAGATGATGATAAGGTATTAGATCTGCTCCGAAAAGCTCAGTCTCTGCTGGTTGCCGGTTCTGCCGCAGATGATATCGGTCAGCAGTGCGGCGGCTGGACTATTGACTGGCAGGGTAAGACCGGAGCTATTACTACCGGCACTACTATTCTGTCGGCGGTTAAACAGGCAGTTGGCCCGGCTGCTACCGTCTGGTTCAGCCCCGAAGGTGATATAACTGCTAAAGCTGATGTCGCTCTGGTGGTTATCGGTGAAAAGCCATATGCCGAATTTGAAGGCGATCGCAATGAACTTAAGCTCAGCCCCGAAGATATAGCACTGGTAAAGACAGTCAAGGCTGGTGGTATGCCCGTTGTCGTTATCTTGCTCTCGGGCCGGTCTCTGGACATGGACGATATAAGCGATTATGCTGATGTTATTATCGCCGCCTGGCTGCCCGGCACAGAAGCCGCCGGTATCACCGATTTCCTCGCCCTTACGCCAGACGGGCGAAACTAGTGAGAGTTCTGGCTTCAGGGCGTGTTGCCCAAAGGTAGTACCTCAACAGGTGAGATGAAAAGAGAACGGGCTCAACAGTTGCCACTGTCTGGTAATTTGTCAGAACAAACTGACAAATGAAAGAAATGTCAGGCAAGATGCCCAATCTGCCAAGTTTCGCCCCCCGGCGTAAGGGGGGTTGCCTTTTGGGGTTGGTGTGGCCTATAATTATTCGCGTATAGTTATAGATTAACTCTAAAAGTGAGGTGTATTATGACTCAGGACAATGGCAGGAAGCCGGAGTATCCGGTAAGTGATATTTTTGTTAACCGCTGGTCGCCTCGGGCGTTTGCCCCTGTGCCGGTGGAGGCTCATAAGCTGCATATTCTCTTTGAGGCTGCCCGCTGGGCTACTTCCTGTTATAATGATCAGCCCTGGTATTTTGTCTATGGCGATAATGAGCAGACCTTGCCCAAATTTCGCGGGTTACTGGTCGAGCCTAATCGTCTCTGGGCAGATAAAGCTCCGGTTTTGGCGGTTCTGTTTGCTCGTAAGAACTTTACCTTTAATGGTCAGGCTAACGGCTGGTCAGAATTTGACGCCGGCAGTGCCTGGATGAGTCTGGCTTTACAGGCCTCGGAACTGGGTCTGGCGGCTCATGGCATGGCAGGTTTCTATCAGGACAAGGCCTGTGAGGTTCTGGGTGTTTCTGCTGCTGAATTTAAGCCGATGATCGCTCTGGCGATCGGTTATCCGGGAGAGCCAGCTACGCTGCCGGAAGCCCTGCAGAAGATCGAGGCTCCTAACGACCGCCGTAGTCACAGTGAAATGGTCAGATGTCTCTGATTGGTAATCGTTCACACGATTACGGTGAAAAGTCAAAAGTCAAAAGTTAAAGGTAATGGTTTACGCTGACGCGAAGCTATTTTAAATTATGATTAGTCTCGACAACAAGTCGTATCCTTTACTTTTAACCTTTAACTTTTTACTTTTTACAATAACCGTGAACGGTTACCAGGGTTATTATGCTTATTTTACGGAAATGAAAGAGTTAAGACGATATTGAGCAGCAGCAGAGCCAGAACAGCCAGTTTTATAAGTTTTATCTTTCTCTCGAAACTTGCCAGTGCCCCGGGTATTACGGCCAGTTCATAGAGCAGGGCCATGCGGTCTGACAGAGAGCCATGCCGCCAGGAGCTTTTAGCGGGAGAAATGTTATTGGTAATGGCCAGCCGGTTAAGGGTGGAGCTCATTATGGCTGACCCTATAGTGCTGAGTTTATCATCGTCTGTTTCGTTGTTACCGTTGAGTGAGCTTTCGTATTGGCCAATCGCCTGTGCTGCGAAAATATCAGCCTGCCTTTCCAGATGACGGGAAAGGCAGCTAAAGAGCATAATACCGCCTGTTATTACTGCTGCCAGCAGTATTAAAGAGCTGATTTCTGCCAGCAGGGCGGGTGTTTGTTCAGGTATCAGTTCCAGCAGGTAATTCAGCAGAACTGAGCCGGTGGCCGCCAGTGTAAGAACCCCGGTAAATAGCCAGGGTATATGCCGGAGTCGTATATGGGCCGCTTCATGGCCAAAAACTGCTATAAGCTGTGTAGGTGACATGGTTGCCAGCAGACGATCGCTTACAATTATGTAACGCAGCGGGCCGAATATGCCCGTAACGGCCGCATTAGCGGTCATTCCCCAGGTATGCCAGATAAGTATGTTGCGATAGGATAATTTAACTGACTGACAGAACTCTTCCAGCTCTTTGCGTAACGGCCCCTCAGGCAGTGGGCTGGTCTTCCAGATGCGGCTGAGCATAGGCCCGGCGAAAATGAATATGAGCAATACGCCCAGCAGGGAGAGTATCTCATTTTCGATAATAATATCTGCCGCAAAGTCAAACTTATCGGCCAGAGTCAGCAATGCTCTTGTACTTATATCTTCAAACAAGCTGATAAAGAGCAAAGGTGCAAGTACTATTAGCAGATTGTGACGCAGGTGGTATATCAGATATTCACGCCGGGACCAGAGACCATTATAATTCTGCGCGGTATCGGTTGAGTTCCAGACTATATTATTCCGCATAGCGATGTCGAGTTTATAGCAAAATATAAGTTCCAGACTCAGCAGAACAACCAATGGTATTATGGCGGCTAATTCCTGAACCAGAGTGTTTTCAAAACCGGCACAAAGTTGTCCCCAGCCTGCGATCAGGACGATAACTGCTGTGGTAACTACGGTTACCAACCTTGCTCGTCGAATAACAGAGCTATAATTGGTATTATGTCCCGAGCGTGACCTGTTCAGTTGTATGCCCGTATAAACAAACAGCCAGAGGGTATATGCCATGCCGATCAGTAAACAGACAGTAATAATATCAAGCCAGCCAGACCTGCCCGGTATTGCCAGATATATACTGTCAGTTATGTCGGTCCGTACTGCCAGCATAGAAATTATTATTGCCATTATGATGGATAATTGCATTATTATTCTTTCATTTCAGGCCTGTTATTATAGCAGCATAACTCACCGAGTTTACAGCTTTGACATTCTGGCTTGCGGGCTTTGCATTGCCGGCGACCATGCCAGATTATCCTGTGGCTAAATACGGTCCAGTGTTCCTGTGGTATAAGTTTATTCAGATCGGCTTCCAGTTTAACCGGGTCAGTCTGAGCCGAAAGTCCCAGCATTCTGCTGAGTCTGATAAGATGGGTATCAGTTGTTATGCCGGGTATGTCAAAGGCATTGCCCAGTAAGACATTTGCAGTTTTTCGGCCTACGCCGGGCAGTTTAACCAGTTCGTCCATATCAGCAGGCACCTTGCCTTTGTATTCTGAAACTATCATTTTGCAGGCCGCGATAATATTGGCTGCCTTATTGCGGAAAAAGCCGGTACTTTTTATCTCCTGTCCCAGCTCTACCAGGTCAGCCCGGGCAAAATCAGCGGCATTTTTATACTTTTTGAATAAAGCCGGAGTAACCAAATTAACCCGTACATCAGTGCATTGTGCAGAGAGTATGGTAGCGATCAGTAATTGCAGGGGTGTGGTATAATTCAGTTCGCAATGAGCATCAGGGTATAGTTCAGCCAATATTTCCAGAATTTTACCTATCCTTCTTTTGGCCGAGGCTATATCTTTGCCTGATGGTATGAAATCAGCAGGGCCAGTTGAGGTTGGATCTTTCTTTTTCGTCGGCATAATAAACTCCTGTTATTGCTGAATTTGCCAGTTGATTTAAGTGTAACAGCTAACGGTTACATTCTGGCGAGCCGTAAAAGCAAACAGGATTCGCCTTTTATAAAAAAGATCGAATCCTGCCTTGTTATATCATTCCAGACCGAAATAGCCATTACTTCCTGGTATTAAGCTCTTTGATCCGGTTTTTTGCATGTGTTATATTGGCAGTAAAGCCAGGTTCAAGCTGAATGCTCAGCTCATAGAATTCACAGGCCCGAGGATAGTTGCGGAATTTCTCATCGTAGATTCTGGCAACGGCAAAGCGGGCATCGTATTGGTTGTCAGGATTCCACTGCCAGACTCTCTGATAATAATACATAGCCTCATGATATTCGCCCATATCGCGATCGCAGATCTGAGCTATTTCCCAGGCGGCATCGTCAACCTTGTCGCTCGAAGGGTAGGTAGAAAGCAGAGTATCGAGCTTGGTACGGGCCAGTTGCAACTGCTTGCGGTCAGTGAAAATGCCTCTGGCACTGGCAATAAGCACCTTTGCCTCATTGTAAAGTTCATCTGCCTGGGCAATGCTGTCAGTAGCTCTGAGGTCCGCACCGGCAATTTCAGCTACTACCAGATAGGGCCGCATATTTATAGTTGCCAATGCAGCCTGTTCCTGCTTAACCCACATAGCCTTGAGCTGGTTTCCCTGCTGATCATAGAAACTTCCCAGATTTTCCAGCTCGCGCAG
>JAFGDI010000149.1 GCA_016932145.1 Sedimentisphaerales bacterium | reverse complement strand
ATGGTTGTGTTTCATGCTTCGCTATTTATTTATATTTTTTTCTGGAATTTATCTGGAAAATAAGAGAGAATGTCTGACCAGTCTTTTATAGACCTGAAAATGTTTTTTGATTGTATTGATTATTGTAACTTGTTGTTAAATAAGTTTTTAAATATATAAAGCGTATTACAGGAATTCGTCCGATGAGTTTGAAGATTTGGCTTGGTGATAAGCTTGTTGACCAGGAAAATGCCATGGTTTCCGTTTTTGACCATGGGCTGCTTTATGGTGATGGTGTATTTGAGGGGACAAGAGTATATAATGGCAAGGTATTTGAGATAGATGCTCATGTTAACCGTCTTTATGTCTCGGCTAAGTCACTTCGCCTTAATATTCCCATGACCCGTGAGCAGTTGAAAGAGGCTACGGTTAAGACCGTTGAAGCAAACGGTATAACTGATGGTTATATTCGTACTATTATAACTCGTGGTGTAGGCAGTCTTGGCCTTAATCCGCTGAGCTGTAAGACGCCGCTGGTAATAATAATTGCTTCTACCATTCAGCTTTATCCTAAGGAATTGTATCAGAATGGCTTAAAGGTTATCAGTGCTAATACGGTCAGGAATCACCCGCTCAGCCTGCCGCCTCAGGTTAAGAGTCTCAACTATCTTAATAATATCTTTGCCAAGCTCGAAGCTCTTGATCGTGGTATGCTTGAGGCTATTATGTATAACCACATGGGCTTCGTAGCCGAAGCTACTGGCGATAATGTCTTTATAGTTAAAGATGGTGTGATCTTCACTCCGCCGGTTTCTTCTGGGTCGCTTGATGGTATTACTCGTCAGGTTGTTATCAAACTTGCCAGAGAAAATGGTTACGAGGTTATCGAGAAAGACCTGGTCAAGTTTGACCTGCATACCGCAGATGAGTTCTTCCTTACTGGTACTGCCGCTGAGGTTATACCTGTCGTCGAGATAGATGCTCATCTGGTTAATGATGGCAAGCCAGGTCCTATAACTAAGCAGCTTATGGCAGCTTTTGATAAATATGCCAGAAGCTGATTGGGCAGAACTGATTATTTATTTTATAATATACACGGGCAGGCTTTGGGCTTGCCCGTTTTTGTTTTTCGTAGAGACGCATGATTATGCGTCTCACAATGCAGACCGGCATGGAATGAAATCCTGAGATGTGTAATCATGCGTCTCACAATGCAGACCGGCATGGAATGAAATCCTGAGACGCATAATCATGCGTCTCTACATTTTGTAGTGAAGCATAATAGTATGATTTGCAATTCTTTTACTGGTAGATATTTATGACTGAGTTTTTTGATCCAATAATTAGTGGGCATTTGCAGTTGGTCAGAGATGTCATTGTCAGGCATTGTTCTTGCGATTTGCCTGAAGCTGCTGAGCTTATGCGGTATGTAACCAATAATACCTCTGGTAAGATGATTCGCCCGGCATTACTTCTCATCACCGGCCAGGGGCTGGGTAATCTTCAGCAGGACCACTATAGCGCCGCTGCGGTTATTGAAATGATGCATATAGCCTCTCTTTTGCATGATGATGTGCTGGATAACGCCCAATACCGGCGAGATATGCACTCAGCCAATGCTGTTTTTGGTAACAAAACCGCTATTCTTATGGGCGACCTTATGGTCAGTTGTGCGTTAAAGGCTGCTATGGATATTGAGAGTCGCAAGGGTCTGGAACGCACTATTTCAGCACTTTTTCTTACTTGCCAGGGTGAGCTGGCCCAGCAGCGAAATGCAGGCAATTTCCAGCTTAGTCAGCAGCAATATCTGCAAATTATTACGAATAAGACGGCGATAGTTATGGCTTGTTCTATGTGGCAGGGGGCCTTACTGGCCGGTGCCGATGATGATTGTTGCAGCCAGGCCTGGGATGCAGGCCTGGGCTTTGGTGTGGCCTTTCAGATCATGGACGATATTCGCGATATTATTACTCCAGGTGAAAATGGCGGTAAAACAGCCGGAACTGACTTTTTGCAAGGTAAACTGACACTACCCCTTATACATCATATTTCTAATACCTCACCTGATGTTATAGATTGGCTTAAAGCACACTGTCAGGACACATATGACGATAATATGCGTAATGAGTTGATCTCTCGTCTGGACCAGACGGCCAGTCTGGACTATGCCCGCAATCAAGCTCTCGAATACATGCAGAAATGCACAGATTTTACCAGCCAGCAATTAGACGGCATAGCGGTAAATGAATTCGAATTATTGTGCGGGAAGGTCTTGCTGATTTGACGAAAAATCTCCGTCAGTGAGTGGTTTTAATCATTAAACATTGGAATAAGGCAATATTTAAAAAGGGTTTGACTGGTGATTATTTCGTCATTTGTGAAACCCATAAGAAATGCGGATGAGATGGGTCGATTAGGGATTTTCCTTAAGTAGATAATTAGTAAGTTTTAAAACTAAGTTGGTTCTGTCGTGGTGTTTTTAACTATCTGATACCACACAGTGCAAATTGTTTATAAGTTATATCGGCTTGCCTTCTTCGTACAGGATTTCCGGGTCTATATCTATTTCGTCCGACCAGACAACAGTACAGCCATCGGCTTTGGCGGTAAGGAAGTAAGCTATGTTCTTTAATGGCTCATAAATACGCAGGCTCAGTAAATGCCGGGCATCGTATATCTTTTTTTCGCCATTGGAAAAAGTCAGCAGTAAAGTATAGTCCTCTCTGGCTTCAACAGCGGTTATTGTTGCCAGATAGCCAGCATGACAGATAAAATCACCGAGTTTCTCGTCGTATCTCATTTCCATGATGTTATTTACCTTAATGGCTCAATTTTGTATAAAGGTTCTTTTTGAATTGCTAGTTCCCAGTTGGCGGCAAGCTCATCTTTGTGCAGTTCTACCCATGCCTGAATAAGCCGGACTTTTCCGTTGGGCATGTTTCCATTCAGCAACTCACCGTTAAGAGAGAATGTAGCGTGGTTGTCCTGATACTGGGCATGAAAATGCGGTGGGTTATGCTCATTATTATTGAACATCTTTATCAATATACCATAAAACATGCTTATTACCGGCATAATTAACACCTTCAAGTCGTAATCGGTATTTTCAGTAGAATTCACGCTTCTGCAAATTAGCCACAGTTTGTGAGAATATCATATACGGGTAAAAACTGTCAAGTAAATTAAGTTGAAATTGGTATTGCTGT
>JAFGDI010000148.1 GCA_016932145.1 Sedimentisphaerales bacterium | reverse complement strand
TCTGTTAACGAATTATATGAATAATATATATACATTTATATAGCTTTTGTCTGTGGACAGGCAGCAAACTAAAACCTACCAGAATATCAGCCTGCCAGAAAGAATGAGAAAAATGAAATATCTTTACAAAGCACTCTTAGTTTTACTACTGGCTACTTCTTTTAGTTATGGCCAGAGTGACCAGTTTATTACTCCTAAATATGTCTTTTTCCTTATTGGTGATGGTATGTCCATGACCCAGGTACATACCGCAGAAGGTTACTTGCAGCAGACCCAGGTTGGTCCTGATAAAGAGGGCACTACCGGGGTAAAGCAGTTGCATATGACTACTATGCCGGTGATCGGGTTACAGAATACTTTTGCTTCTGATCGCTTCATTACTGATTCTGCTGCGGCTGGTACGGCTATGTCCTGTGGTCATAAAACCCGTTGCGGTACTATAGCTATGGATTCAAGCCGGACAAAATCTCTGCCTACTATAGCAGAGAAGGCCAGAGATAAGGGCATGAAAGTGGGTATTCTCACCAGTGTCTCGATCGATCATGCTACGCCAGCCTGCTTTTACGCTCATCAGCCCGACCGGGGAATGCTCTGGCAGATATCTATGGACCTGGCCAGATCCGATTTCGATTTCTTTGGCGGTGGTGGTATGAATGGCGAGAAGGTTTCAGATGGTAAAAGGTCTATGCAGCCGGGTAAGCCACAGGCGACGGCTGATAATGACCCGCTGGAGGCTGCCCGTCGTAAGGGTTATGCCATTGCAACTAATCGGGCCGAATTGCAGGCGATTGAGCCGGGTACTAAGACTTTTGCCTATAGTAAGGATTTTATCGGTGGTGATTGGAGTATGCCCTATAGTATAGATAAGCCTCAGGAAGACCTTTCTCTGGCAGAATATACCCGAGAGGCAATTCGCATACTTGATAACCCGGCAGGTTTTTTCATGATGGTAGAGGGCGGCAAGATCGACTGGGCCTGTCATGCTAATGATGCACGAACTGTAATTGATGAAGTTTTGGCCTTTGATGAAGTTGTTGGCGTAGCCCTGGACTTCTACAGACAGCACCCGGCTGAAACGCTCATTGTTGTTACCGGAGACCATGAAACCGGCGGACTGGCCATGGGCTTTGCCGGAATGGGTTATGATTCTGCTTTTGAGGTTATGGCCAAACAGAAAATATCTTTTCAGAAGTTCACCGATACCATATTAAACGATTATAAAGAACAAGCCGACTGGGACGATGAAGATGATGATATGGATAGCGAGATTAAGGACCTTCTCGATAATTATTTCGGTCTTAATTATAGCGATCTGAGTGACTTTGAACGCGAGCTGCTCGAAAAGGCTTATGATCAGACTATGGCCCGCAAACGCAGTAAGGGCCAGGAATTTTCACTGCTCTATGGCGGTTACGAGCCGCTTACTGTAACAGCTACCCATCTACTCAATCGCAAAGCCGGCATCTCCTGGGGCACTTACAGTCATACCGCTGTGCCTGTTCCGGTATATGCCATCGGCGCTGGTTCGCACATGTTTGAAATGATGTACAATAACAGCGACACCCCCCGTAAAATGGCTGAGGTCATGCAGGTAAGCCTGGATTGACCCTTTCCAGTCAGAACATAGGCGATGATTATTTGTACAAGTTAAGAAATGATTATTATACAACGCAAGGAAGGGCTAACCAACCTTGCGTTGTTTGTTTTACAAACTGCTTGTACATGCTGGCAGCGGTAATCGCTGGCAAAATGGTGGCTTATTCATCTTTGAGCAGATTAAAATAGGGCAGGAGCATATCTTCCATCGAGTACAGGCCGTTGGGCAGGTTCAGAATATTATCGGCAGCGAACATGGCACCGTTACCGAAAGCCTCGCGTGAGATCGATTCGTGCATGAGTCTGACTGTCTGGAAGGGAAAGCCAAATAATATTTCATGATGGCCGACAATGCCACCGGCTCTTATGGTCTTTATCTCCGATTCTTTTATCTCTAGTGCCTGTGCGATCTTTTTGGCGGTACCAGAGATGCCCTGCTTATCTTTGAAGTGTTCTTCGATTATCTCTATGTCAGTATAAGGTGCTATCTTATTGAGTATTTTAGCTGAGAGTATCAGGAAGTTAATGCCAATGGTAATATTAGGTGACCAGAGTACCCTGGTATCCTGAGCCAGTTGATTTATCAGTTCCAGACGATCAGGTGGATATTCTGAAATGGCACTGACAATTGATATGCCTCTTTTGGCAGCCTCTTTGCCATAGTAGAGTATGCCATCAATGCCGGAGAAGTCGATTATGACATCAACTGGATGCTCATCGAGCAGAGCCTCGATAGTCCATTCTTCTTTGGAAAGGATCATGCCCTGTTCATCAGATTCTATACCCAGAAATTCTGCTACTGACCGAAAATGCAATAATTTAGACCGACGCATTACCCAGGACAGATGTACCTCTGGTTTTTGCAGGAAAACAGAAGCTACTGCCCGACCTGCTCGTCCAAAACCAAATATACCTGCTCGCATAAATTAACTCTCCTGTATCTGTCAAAAAGCCCACCCCGGGGCCATAAACTCTCTGGTATGCCAGACAAAATCCATCGCTGTACAACATCAAATTACAACAGGGCAAAACCTTGATTGCGTTACACAACATTCCTTACCCTTATTATAGTGCAAAAAAGGAATTTTGGCGATATTAAACTTAACCAGGTTAAAGCAGAAAGCTGTAACAGCAGTCAATTTTTGGCTAAATACTTATATGTCAGTGCTTTATCCTTGCTAGGGGTCTCTCTCTATTTTTGCATTGAATGGTAAAAAAGACGATTTGTGAAACTGCCAGAGCGTTTGGTCTGTCGTCAGTCTGAGGGGCAGTTATATCTCTGATTTTAGTATATTTCAGGTTTTGTCTTTGAAATCGATCTGCTTGCCCCATTGGTGGCTTACCGCGATAAACTTTCGCTCTTTAACCCTTAACGGTTACCTTATTTCTTGTGGTTGCGGCTTGACCACTCTAAAAAAAGTTACCATTATTTTTAAGATTTCTACTTAAGAGCAATGAATTTCTGCTGGCAGGGGGCTTTTGTATTGTTTGTCGGGTGTTCTTGCAGATTATTGTTCTTTTGGCCAGTGTTGCTCTGTTTTTTTGCACGAGAGAGATGTGTTTGTACTGCCAAATATTACTATAGTGCAATTATTTTGTTTATTTCGTTGTTTTTCTGGTCTTTAGCGGGGGGGTGTTTAGCCAGAAATGCTTGCATATTATCCTTTCTGCGTTATTATGTGTTTATCTGAATATGGTTGCATTGACGGCAACGAAGGCCATTTTTTATATCTGGCCAAATGTTATTTACCGGTAAGAACCCAGGCGGTAACTATTGCAGTCAATTGTGGTATTAGTCTTTTTTAAATGTTTCTGCCGGCGGTATTGTCGCAGCATTGTTCTGCTGTATTATTTTACTTGCCTTGCAGTCAATATAATGCTTGATCCATAGAAAGGCCATATAATGCAGATTTACGGGAAAAAACACAGGGCAGGGGCTTTTACCCTGATCGAATTGCTGGTAGTAATAACAATAATTGCTTTGCTGGTTTCGATAATGATGCCGGCTCTGGGCAAGGCCAAAGAGCAGGCCAAAATAACGGTATGTTTAAGTAATCTCAAGCAGCTCACTACCGGCTGGCTGATGTATAGTGATGATAATGGCTCAAAAATCGTGCCTAACGACACCTGGAATGATGATGCCGAGAGGTTAAATCGCAAACCAGCCTGGACCTATACGGTTAATCTCAATTATAGTGACACAGTGCGTAAGCCGGTGGAGCAGCAGATGCGGGAACTGGAATATAATCTGCTCTATAAATATGCCGGTAAGGTCAAGGAAATCTTTCGCTGCCCTAATGCTCTGGAAGGTGTGCAAAGGTCATATAATATTTCACATGCCATGAACTTCCCGATACCCAGTCAGGTGAATCTTACCGGAGCTGGTTCGCCGGTTTTGAGAAATACCTCGCAGATCAAATTTGGCAGTGAACGCATAGTCTTTGTTGATGAATTTACCGTTACCTGGTGTGCCTGGACGCAATGGTATGATCAGCCTTACTGGTGGAATCAGCCGCCGGTACAGCATAATAAAGGGGCTACCTTCAGTTTTGCCGATGGCCATGCTGAACACTGGAAATGGGAGAGTAAAGAAACTATAACCTATGGCAAGATGAAATATGAGGAATGGATCAAGATAAACCCCGGCTATAAGACACCGCCCGGCAGTAATAAAGCCGACTTAGAGCGGGTGCAGAAAGGCATCTGGGGCCGACTGGGTTACTAAATGCCATATATATAATGCACTAAATGGATAAGACACAAAGCACATCCCTACAAAACAGCAAGTAATTCTGGAGCCAATTCAGGATTATTTGTTGTTTTGTTGGTATTTCCAGATAAAAGAGACAAAACAGTGATCGACTGGCCACAAGAGTTGTAAATTTTACAAAAAAATTTCAAATCAGGGCTAATTTCCCAATCTCTGCTACGATTAAGCTTAGGCAGGCGTAAAATAAACTCAACTGTAATTAACTTTTAACTATGCAAAATGAACAGGAAAAATAAACATGTTAAACAGAAAAAAAACATGTGTTTTGATGGCACTGGCAGCAACTGTTCTATCTCTGACACAGACTGCCTACCCGGAAGCTCTGCTGAGTACAAACGGTAATAATGGCTCAGTTGTTATTAATAGCGACGATAAAAGCCTTTCGCTTACACTTGCCAACGAGAACGGCTGCTATATCAAAAGCCTGATTGTCGCTGGTCAGGAATTGCTCAATGCTCAAAATGGAGTATCAACAACCATAAAGGTCGCTGGAAATCAATATAGCTCTGCCAGTGTCACATGCACACCAGAGCTGAGTACTCAAGATGACACAGTTTCGATAACTGGCATTAAATACGGCCCGGCTGAATTTCAGGTCGAGGAAAGCTGGGTATTTACTGTTGAAGCAGACACAATAGCATGGACTATCGAACGGAGTATTCCTAATTCGATCGAACTGGATGATTCCGGACTGGCCCAATGGGTATTTGCCGATATGGAAACCTGGACAGGTGGCATATTAGACAGTGGTGCAGTAGCCTGGAATAAACTTTTAGCTGAAAGCAATAGTACGCTAGGCAGTCATGCCGGAGAGGTCCTTTTCTGGAATAAAGACCGCGAGCTCTGTCTGAATATAAAGCCGACGGAACTGTCAGATCAGCAGATCGCATGCCGGTTCACACACAATGCTGATAATAGCTATACCCTGGCCCACACCTTGAGTGATAATCCTATGGCAACCAGAGTTGACCTGATCCGGTTTATTCGTGATAGTCAGGTCTGGAAGCCTTTTACGGCTAAAAAAGGTGTACAAAAGGTAACATATCAGATAACCGCCCCAGACTATGCGAAGCAATTTGACCTGGGCGAGTTTAAGGGAGTAGATGAGTCTGCGGTAAGAGAGATACTCAACACGATTCTCCGCTATGGCACAATAGATCGTAACCTTTGCGGTGGTAACGGCTGGCGAACTGGGTATATCTGTCTTCATGAGCAATGGTTTGCCCAGATGGCAATGGCCATTCATGATAATAATTATACGAACAATGTGAGTATGACATATGACCATTTCCGCGATAATGCTGTAAAAGCTGATGGTCGGATACTGGCCCGGTTCAAGGATAATCGTGGCGATGATATGCCAGGAACATATACCAGCGAGGGCTTTTATGAAGCTCAATGGGGTTATCTACTGGACAGCCAGCCGGATTATGTGATCGTGGTAGCAGAGCAGTTTCACAATACCGGCGATCTGGCCTGGGTTAGTGGCCAAAGAGCTACATGCCGGGCTGCTCTGGAATATATGCTCAAAAGGGACAGCGACGGCGATGGACTGCTGGAAATGATGACCAATCTGCATACAGATGCCCGCGGCAGCGACTGGATCGATATAATCTGGGCCTCATATGAAAACGCTCTGGTCAATGCCGAAATGTATCAGGCAATGACCCTATGGTCGCAAGTTGAAGAAATACTTGGCGATACTTCAGTAGCCGACAAATACCGTCTGGCAGCGGCAAAACTCAAGGCCAGTTTTAATAAGGACATAGCTGACGGTGGCTTCTGGAACCCTGAAAAGCAGTGGTTCGTTTACTGGCGAGATAAAGACGATTCTATACACGGAAACAACCTGGTAATACCAGTTAATTTTGCGGCTATCGGATATGACCTTTGCACAGACGAGGAAAAAGTAGCAGCCATAACAGACCAGCTAGAAGCAGAAATGGTAAAAGAAAAACTGTTCTCCTGGCCGTTATGTGTTTACCCGTATGAGCCGGGCGAAGGGGCAGGGTCTAACTACCCATTCCCCACCTACGAAAATGGCGATATATTTCTGTCCTGGGCCGAACTTGGTACCCGCATCTATGCCCGGCGTAACCCCGAACTGGCCCTGAAATATATCAACAATATAATAGGGCAATACCAGAAAGATGGTCTGGCATTTCAACGCTATGCCAGATTCTCTCAGCAAGGACTTGGCGATGATATCTTAGGGGGTAATGGCATGGCAATTGTCGGCTTATATCGCAATATATTTGGTATCCAGCCGCAATACAACCGACTCTATCTTGAGCCGCATCTGTCAGAATCAATGAACGGGACAATAGTTAAGTACCAGTTACGAGATACTGATTACGAAATATGCCTGACAAATGCACAGTATTCTGTGGCTGCAAACGGTTTTGCCGCAAAAAGTGACGAATCGTTTGGTATCAATATATCAGATAAACAACTGGACTATTATATCGGCAAGAGCGATATGCCGTTCCTGAGTCTGGAAAAAGACAAAAACTGCAATGTGACCTTAGGAAATCTGACAAATCAGTCCACATTTATTCAATGGACACTGAAAAGTGATAAACCCGTAGTTGTAGATAATACTAAACATGGATTGACACCGAAAAAAGAGTATATTATAAAAGTCAGTTCTGGAGCTAATCAAAAAATAACCGCTGATGGAAAAGGCAACCTGAAATTCTCATTGCCATTAAAGTCCAAAGAAAAAGTAGAAATAACTCTTTTGCCAGATATGAACTGAAAATTAATTTGTAATAAACAGGAGAGACAATGAGGTATAAAGCTATTACGCAAACACTCGGATTGCTCATGTTGCTGACTGGACTCAACGGTAGTGCCATAGCAGCAATCGAAGAATGGCGAGATCAGAGCGTATTACATATTAATACAGTTGCACCGCATGCCACTCTGGCGGTACATAGCCAGAGCAAAGCGGCGGCTGATTTTCTGCCGGCTGCCAGGTCAGACCGTATGCTTTTGCTTAATGGTAACTGGAAATTCAACTGGTCGGCAGGTCCTGACCAGCGGCCGCTTGATTTTTACCAGGTTAATTTTGATGATAACAACTGGCAAACCATACCAGTTCCCTCTTGCTGGCAGATCGAAGGTTATGGCACGCCGCTGTATTCCAATACCCGCTATCCATATAATCCTGACCTCATTCCAGATGTTATGGGTCCGGTAGAAGAGGGTTTTCTCAAATATCGGCTGCCCAATCCGGTAGGCAGTTATCGCCGGGAATTCACACTGCCCACAGACTGGAGTGATAAGCAGATATTCCTGAAGTTCGAGGGCGTGGAAAGTGCCTTCTATCTCTGGGTCAATGGCAGTAAAGTGGGCTATAGTCAGGATAGTATGACAGCGGCGGAATTTGATATTACCAGCTTTGTAAACCCTGGAGCTAATCTGCTGGCCGTTGAAGTATATCGCTGGAGTGATGGCAGCTATCTTGAAGATCAGGATATGTGGCGGCTCAGCGGCATACATCGTGATGTAATTGTCTATGCCCAGCCCCGGCAAGCGGTTCGTGATGTTTTTGCCAGGCCGCAGCTCGATTTGTCCTATACTAAAGGGCAACTTGATATCACTGTTCTGGTTGATAATTTTACCGAACAAACCGCCAAAGTTAATATAGCTGCTGACCTTTTTGATGCCGATGGTAAAAAGGTTGTCAGTGACGACAAAGTCGCTTTGCTTGAACCCAGAGGTCAGGCTGAGGTTGAATTTGCCCTCGCCGCCGGTAAGGTTAACTGCTGGTCGGCAGAAGAACCATATCTATATACTCTGGTTGTTACCAATTCCGCTGGTGAGTCAACTTCGTGCAAGGTCGGCTTTCGTACAGTAGAGATCAAAGACCAGCAAGTATGGGTCAATGGTCGGGCAGTAGAGTTTTTAGGAGCTAATCGCCACGAAAACGATCCTGATCGCGGCAGGGTAATGGCCGAAGAGGTCATGCTCAAAGATATTCTGATCATGAAGCAGAATAATATGAATATAGTACGCAATAGTCACTATCCTAATACCCCACGCTGGTATGAACTCTGTGACCAATATGGCCTGTATGTAATGGACGAGGCCAATATCGAATCGCATGGTATGGGCTATGGCGACAATTCACCCAGTAATAAACCCGGCTGGCGGGCAGCCCATGTTGACCGGGGGGTAAGAATGGTGCAGCGATCCAAAAACCATCCTTCCATTATTTTCTGGTCGCTGGGAAATGAGGCAGGTCCCGGCGAAAACTTCAAATTCGTGCGTGAAGCGATTCTTGCGATCGACAGCTCCCGGCCGATCCATTATGAAGGTAACAG
>JAFGDI010000147.1 GCA_016932145.1 Sedimentisphaerales bacterium | reverse complement strand
GATCCGTGCCCTGCCCCCGGTTCTGTCATTAACGATAACAACCGGCATAGCCCCGCTGCTTTTTGTGCAGACGCTCTATGGTCACTATTCGTATAGCTCAAATATTTTCCTGGGGTATTTCTGGCTTGGCTCACTGGTCTTGCTTCTGGCCGGTTTTATATGCCTGTATCTGGCCGGCTGGTTATGGAACTGGAAGATATCGATCCCGGCTCTGACAGCACTGCCTCTGGTGTTCTTATCTATTGCATATATTTACACCAATAACGCTATATTAACTATCCAGCCGGAGCACTGGCTGGCATTTCATCGTGATCAGAGCTGGCTGCATGTAAATGATGCCATAACTATACCCAGATTTTTGCACAATGTTTCCTATTGGCTGCCAGCGGGTGGAATATTTCTGGCATGGACAGCCAGGCTCAGCCGCCCGGCAGGTCAGGAAGCCGACAATACGGCGGCCACACTAAAAGGCGGACTGGTCTTTTGTGCTTTGGGCTTTATTACGATAATACTTACGGGAATATGGTATTATAGCACACTTCCGGCTGAGTTTCGCAACTGGCTGGGTCAATTTGAAATGCAGAATTCTCTGACAGACTCATCGCCGGGATTAAGATATATCTGGCTGGCATTGCCGGGGCTGGGACTGTTACTGACTATCACTGGCTTATTGAAGCCCAATAACCGGTCAGTTCTGATAGCAATATCAACCCTGGGCTGCCTGTTAATGGCCATAATGGTATTGTTTCGGGAATTAATCCGCCGCTGGTATCTCTCTCGTGAGATTGCCGGTAGTTTCAGCATAGAAAACTGGCAGGTTGCCAGTCAGGACTCAGTTATAATCGTATTTCTGGTGTCTCTGGGCCTGGCACTGGCCCTCATAGCCATAATGACAGGCCTGATACTCAAAACCCGACCACTAAAGAACGGTTAATAAGAAATAAGTTAAATTAATAACAGAAAACTGCGACAGTGGCATTTTTAGCCTGAATAGCCGCCTCTTCCAGCTTGCGTTCCTGACGAATAGCCTCTATCTTTTCGTTCAGGCCGGGTATAGCATCAAAGTACGGGAGAATAAAGGACAATTTAGAAGCGAAATGCGTTCTGGCAGTCCACTGGTTAGTCATTAGTTCTTTTTCAGAGGCATCGAATTCTGAGGCAAAAATACCGATCACTGCCCCCTGGTTATCAATGACTGCACCGCCGGCATTTCCCGGCCCGGCATTACATTCCAGTTGGAAGAACCGCAAATTAGCAGATTCCAGAGAAATAACGGGCTTACCCTCTGTTTTACCCTGCCATAAACCGCGAAAACCTCCGGCCGGTTTCGTTGCAGAGCTGTCAACTGACTGGCCAAAAAGGGCTGTTATCTTACCACTGACAAAATCGGGATTTTCCTGAGGTCTGGCACCAGCGCGATAGCCAAAAGTCCAGACCGGACTGCCCAATTGCGGTTTATATTCAGGGCCTGCCAGAGGAACAGTTTTGCAATTGATATAACCTTCGATCTTGAGCAGAGCGAAATCATTTGAGCTGTCATATAATACCAGAGACGCAGGCACCAGCCCCAGCGAGGTCTGCACTCTGATATCTTTGGAACTGCGAATAATATGATAGGCGGTAAGAATATAGCCATCTTTAGTGATAAAAAAGCCAGTACCGCCGGTTACCGGGCCATCGGTGATGTCCTGATCGGCCTTTTGCCCGGCAGCAGTAGTAGTCTTAGCTTTAATTTTGGCGACAAAATCACTGGCCGCTTCCAGTGCCTTTTGCTTTTCGTAGGGACTGATCGTCTTTTCGACCATGTCTTTTATTATTTTAACATCGACATCATTGTATTCGGCAATGAGTAGCCATTTATAGGCCTTGAGATAGTCTTCAGTGACACCCTGAGCGGTAAGATACATACAGGCCAGAGCATACTGACCCTGACCATCGTTATTAAAAGCGGCTTTTTGCAGCCAGCTAAAGGCTTTTTCATTGTCAGCCTCAACCCCATTGCCATTGAGATAAATTATACCCAGATTATATTGGGCCTTAGGGAAATTCTGGGCGGCGGCTTTTTCGAACCAGGCGATAGCCTCATTAGCATCAGGAGTTACCTCTTTGCCCTGAAGATAGATAACCCCCAGCGTGGTCTGAGCGGCAGGGTCGCCGAGCTTTGCCCCCTGATTAAACCATACCATAGCGGTTTTAGTATCCTGAACAACATTTTTCCCGGCATAATAGCGATATGCCAGTTCATAACAAGCCTCAATATTGTCTTTTTTTGCCAGTTCGGTCAGCTCTTCCAGCGGCAGTTTGCCAATCTCGAGGGCCGTCTGGGTAGCAGCCGGGGCAAAGACCTCAAAGGGGTCGGCAGCGCAAAGCCCGGTTGTAAAAGTGAGAATAAAAGCCAATATCAGGCAGGAATAAAGCCGGCCGGATAATTTGAGTTTATAAAAAGCAGCAATCCGACTTGGTAAGGACATTTCCATACAGCACATATGAAAACCTTTCAACAATAAAGAGTTTACTAGTAATAACAGCTATATTATAATGTATGAGCCGAAATGAGGCAAGATTGAATCTGCGGCCATAAGAATATAAATAACAGCAGGATATGTTTTCAGTAAAACAATGAAAGCTATCTGGCAGTAAAGCAGCAGTAAGAAAATGGATAACTATGACAATCGCTCAAAATAGTATAAATGAGAACAACAGGGACTATAAGCTGTTGCAAGCGCAATATGCCGGTCTGATCGAGGTAACGGCCAACCGCATCAGCCGGATGAGTACGCTGGCGGCCCTACTGCATAGCAGTATGCCGCAAAATAGCTGGACAGGATTTTACCTCTGTGAGGACGGCGAGCTGATCGTCGGGCCGTTTCAGGGGCCGGTGGCCTGTCTGAAGCTGCGGAAAGATACCGGCGTATGCTGGGCAGCGGTAAATAGCGGCAAAGCCCAGGTAGTGCCAGATGTCCACGCCTTTCCCGGCCATATCGCCTGTGATGCGGCCAGTTGCAGCGAAGTGGTCGTACCGTGCCGGGACAAAGCCGGGAATATTTATGCCGTACTGGATATCGACAGCTATAAGTATAATTCGTATAATGAGACAGATGCCAGCGAATTGGCCAGACTGGTGGAAATGATATGTTTATGAGGGAGAGTAACAAGTAACAAGTAACAAGTAACAAGTAACATAACCGTTCACATCTGTTCGAGATGGCTTGCCAAGGTAGGACAGGCATTCCCGAAGCCAGTTCGGGAATGCCTGTCCTACTATTTGTCGTGAACGGTTACCTTATTTTTTATTACTTCCTCCCCCCTTACCCTAACCAAACAGAACGACAATGACTAAAACAGCAAAAACAATCAAGATCGGCCCGCTGACAATCGGCGGTAATAATCCTGTGCTTGTACAGAGCATGACCAACACTCACACCTGCGATATTGAAGCAACTATCGCCCAGATCGAACGACTGACGGCGGCTGGCTGTGAGCTTATCCGCGTGGCGGTGCCTACCCCACAAGATACAGCGGCTCTGCCTGCCATTATCAAGGCAGTCAAGATTCCGCTGGTAGCTGATGTTCACTTTCATTATAAACGAGCTCTCGAGGCCATCGAAGCGGGCGTTGTCAAGATCCGGCTTAACCCCGGTAATATTCAGGATCGCCAGCAAGTTAATGAGGTTATCGCCGCCTGTAAGGCTAATGGTACGGCGATCCGTATCGGTGTTAATGAAGGCAGTATAGTCGAGTCAAAAGACAAGGCTCTGCGTCAGCAGGAGCTTAATCGCCCACTGGCTGAGCTTATGGTGGAAAAGATGGGCGAATATCTCGACATTTTTGATAGCTGCGGCTTTGATAAGCTCATTCTCTCGGCGAAATGTCATGATGCCCGGACGACTATCGATGTGAATCGCCTGATCGCTCAGCGGTTTGAGCTGCCGATACATCTAGGGGTGACTCATGCCGGGCTGCCGGCGGCTGGCGGCGTACGCAGTGCGGTAGCTCTGGGCGTGCTGTTGGAAGAAGGGATCGGCAATACCATTCGTGTCTCACTGGCAGGTGACCCGATAAATGAGCTTTCTGTGGCCTGGGAGATATTGACCAGCCTGGGCCTGCGTAAAAGCTGGAAGCCCGAAATGATAGTCTGCCCCACCTGCGGCCGCTGTCAGGTTAATCTGCTGGACATGGCCCAGCAGGTAGAAGCCGCTCTGGTTGGAGTGCGTAAGCCAGTTACAGTAGCGGTTATGGGCTGCGTAGTGAACGGACCCGGCGAAGCAGCCGATGCCGATCTGGCCATCTGCGGCGGTCATAATAAAGTGGCCGTATATAAAGGCGGAGAACTGATCGCTACCGCCGGCTGTGAAGAAGGAATCGCAATATTACTCAAGGAAATAGAGAAACTATAGTGCTGGAGTGTAACTGGTCACACTGTTAATAGTAATAAGAAATAAGAAACAAGAAATAAGTTGAGGTTTCGCCTTCGGCGAGGCTATTTTAAGCAGACTTTGTCTGCAATAAAAATCAGACAGCTTCGAGCGGAGCGAGAATCATGAGCTTGTTTCTTATTTCTACGCGATTTGACTAACAAAACTATGATGTCAAAATTAACACCGTGAACGATTACGCTGGAGTTTATCTGCCCCCTGGGCGTGTTTACATTTGAGACTCAGCGTTTCTTATAACCGTTCTTTCATGCCTATTTAAGTCTGCAACCTTAAATGGTCAGGATAAAGGCCATAGGGCTGCTATTGGCCTGTTGGTGGTCAGGCAGAGTTATTGTGTGGGCTAATACCCAACTTTCCAGCAGGCGCAGAAGTGGCCCGGTTTGATCTCTATCAGGGGTGGATCCTGCTCGAAGCAGCGTTTATAACCCTGGCAGACTGAGCAGCGGGTATTGAACTTACATCCTTTGGGGAAATCAAGCGGATCTGGCACTACGCCGGGGATAACGGTAAGGCGGTCCTGCTTTTCATTGAGTTTGGGCAGGCTATTGAGCAGGCCGCAGGTATAGGGATGCAGCGGGTCCTTGAATATGCCCCGGACATCAGTCTTTTCGACAATGCGAGAGGCATACATAACCGCTACATCGTCGGCATTTTCAGCTACTACACCCAGATCGTGGGTAATCAGAATAACACTCATATTATTCTGGTCCTGCAGATTATTTATGAGGTCGAGTATCTGGGCCTGAATGGTAACATCCAGAGCGGTAGTAGGCTCATCGGCAATAAGTAATGCCGGGTTACAGCTAAGTGCCATAGCGATCATAACTCGCTGACGCATACCACCGGAGAGCTGATGGGGATATTCATGCACTCGCTTGTGCGGGTCGGAGATGCCGACCTTTTTGAGCATTTCGATGGCATGGTCCAGAGCATCGGCATTATTCTTTTTCAGATGGATACGCACCGCCTCGGCTATCTGCTCGCCAATGGTATAAACCGGGTTAAGTGAGGTCATCGGCTCCTGAAAGATCATGGCTATTTCATTACCACGCACCGTCTGCATCTCTTTATCGCTGAGCTTGAGCAGGTTACGACCGCCAAAGACTATCTCGCCGGTATCATAACGGCCCGGCGGACAAGGGATAAGCTGTAAAATAGACATGGCAGTAACGCTCTTACCACAGCCGCTTTCGCCGACGACTGCCAGAGTGCGACCAGGAAAGGTTTCATAGCTGACATCGTTAACCACAGTGACTTTACCAGCCTGGGTCTTGAACGAGACAGTAAGATTTTTAACTTGCAGTAACGGTTGGTTGTTGTTTTTTGTATTGTTTGGCATAATGTTGTAGAGACGCATGATTATGCGTCTCCTTTCCGCATTTTGGATTCTGTATTGTCTATTTCATAAAAACGGATATTTGTGTGTCAATACGATGCACTGTTTGCGATTTATGAGACGCATAATCATGCGTCTCTACGATATACTGTTTGCGATTCTGAGACGCATAATCATGCGTCTCTACCTGTTCTTTAATCTTGGGTCAATGGCATCGCGCAGGGCGTCGCCAACTAAGTTATAACTGAATACTGATAAAAATATCGCTACACAAGGCGGATAGATCATGTGCGGTGCAGTATTGATATTGGAGAAAGCGGCCCGCAGGATATTACCCCAGCTTGGAGCCGGCGGCTGCACGCCGAAGCCCAGATAGCTCAGGCCAGCCTCAGTGAGAATAGCACCAGCAATACCAAAGGTAATGCTTACCATAACTGGAGCCAGAGAATTGGGGAGCATATGGCGGAACATGATCCGGCGATTGCCAAAGCCCAGCGAACGGGCAGCCATAACATAATCGGCTGATTTAATCCGCATAAACTCAGCCCGGGTATAACGGGCAATACCCGTCCAGCCGGTCAGGCCGATCACGATCATAACATTGTTTATACTGGGTTCAAGCCAGACCATAATGATCAAAATGAGAAAGAATAAGGGAAAGCAGATAACTATTTCGATAGCCCGGCTGATAAGCATATCAACAACACCGCCAAAATAGCCGGCCAGCCCGCCAAGAAAAATACCGATACAGGCAGCAATACCCATCGAGATAAAACCTACCCGTACTGCCACGCTGGTACCGTGTATCATGCGACTGGCCAGGTCGCGACCGATATTGTCGGTGCCCAGCCAATGCTTAGCAGAAGGAGGAGCCGGCCATTGGCCGCAATCGGTATCGATCTCAAATTCACCGTAGGGAATAAGAGGCCAGATAGCCCATGATCTTTCATCGGCAGCCAGGGCCGCCTTGGTATCGAACCAGGGCTTATCGAATGGAGCAGAGTTCTTTATAAAATGCCAGCCCGTACCGCGAGACTGGAACAGCTCAACAATACCGGGGGCATAGATCTTACCCTGATATTTGCAGATTATCGGTTTGTCATTAGCAATTAACGGGCTGAAGATCATTATCAGCAGCATAAGGGCAACAAATATCAGACCGGCCATAGCCCTGTGGTTCTGGCGGAATCGCTGCATAATTATGCCAGTGAAACTTCTGGCCGGTCGGTTTATTATCATATCACTCATATTTGACCCTCGGATCAATTATACTATAGCTCAGGTCAGCCAGCAGCGTACCGAGCAATACCAGGAAAGCGGTAATGACCGTCAGGGCCATAACCGTATTATAGTCACGAATTAAAATACTGTCGTACATGAGCCGCCCCATGCCGGGCCAGGAAAAGATAGTCTCAAGGATAACCGAGCCGCCTACGATCGCCGGGAGTATCATGCCCATGAGGGTAGCCAGCGGAATAAGGGTGTTACGGAAGGCGTGTTTGATAATGATCTTTCGCTCGGAAAGACCTTTGGCCCGTGCAGTGCGAATATAGTCCTGTCGCAAAACTTCCAGCATATTCTGGCGGACAAAGCGGGAATAATAGGCCCAGGCCCCATAGCTGGAGCAAAAAGCGATCAGAATATAATGCTTGAGCAGGTCGAGAGCCTTGCCCGAAAGCGACAGTTCGGCGAAATGTTCGGATTTCATACCCTGAAACGGCAGCCAGCCCAACTTAATACTGAATACCAGAATAAGAGGCAGGGCTAATACATAAGAAGGTACAGAGTACATAGCATAGAAAAAGGTGCTGCTGCTCTTATCAAAGAGGCTGTCCTGTTTGACGGCTTGAATTATACCGATGGGTACGGCCAGCAGCAGACTACTGCCGATAGCCAGAAAGGCCAGCGACATAGTTGCCCAGAATCGCGACTGCCAGAAGCTCTTTTCGCCGAAAATCTTTTCGGCAACCGGGCGCCGGTCATTGCCCAGCGAAATGCCAAAATCAAGGTTTAAAATGCCTTTGGGACGGGTAGGATTCAGTTCGGTAATACCATCCTGGGCATAAGTGGCCGGATGACCAGCCAGCCAATACCAATAGCGAAGCATAATGGGTTTATCGAGCAGCATTTCCTTACGCATAAGCTGATAGGTCTCGCGTGACATGGAATTACTGATCTTGCCATTAGCCTGAGCGGCGATCATAGCCGGGTCGCCAGGCGATAAGGCCATAGTCGAAAAGGTAATAAGCGTAATACCGATAAGGGTCGGAATCGCTATAAGTATTCGTTTAATTAAGTATTTTAGCATATTCTTCGTATTCTAATAATATTTCGTATTTGGTTTGCGATTCTGAGACGCATAATCATGCGTCTGTTTTGCGATTATTATTTGGTTTGCGATTCTGAGACGCATAATCATGCGTCTCTACTTTACTGGTCTGAGCTCCTGGCCTTTGGGTACCCAGAGGTTAAGCAGACCGGGGTAGGAATAGCAAAAGCCCAGTGAGCCTTTTTCCATGCCCCTGATGCGTTTATGCAGAACGCTGATCGAGACCCGGTTATCGTGGAACAGATACGGCTGCTCCTCGTAAATTATGGCCTGAATGCGACGATAAAGCTCAGCTCTTTTTTCGCGGTCGAATTCGACCATAGCGTCAGCAAAAAGCTGATCAACTTCGGCATTGAAATACCCACCATAATTACGGCCATTGTCATAATCGTCAGTACGGAAACAGCCTTTACTGCCATCAGGGTCGGTGCCAGATCCCCAGGCAGCCCCCCAGGCTTCCATATCATGCTTGAGAACACGATTCATAAAACTGGTCCATTCCATCAGTCTGATCTTCATATCAACCCCCAGCTTGAGCAGATCGGTCTGATAGATGGTAGTAGTAGGACGGGGCAGACCATCAGTAGCAGTAGAAAGCAAGGTAAACTCAAACTTTCTTTTTTCAGAACCAGTTTCCTTTATAACTTCGCCCGGCCTGGTAGTATATTCCTGCCCATCATTGAGAAAGACTTTCCTGAGTTCCATTCTCTTTTCGTCGGTATTAACATCGACAACCTCTTTTTCAATGAGAACAAAATTAACGGTCTTATAACGCCAGCCATCGCGCCCTAATTTCCAGCCAGCCTCATCAAGCAATTGAGCCGCCCGGTCAAGGTCGCGATCAAACCTGACTACATCTTTATTGAACATCCAGCTTGTCGGGTGAAAGATGCCATAGCATGGGGTAAGCATGTTATAGGCGAGTTTATGGTTTATAAGGTCAAAGTTATCAACATGGGCCATCGCCTGACGCACCCTTTTATCAATAAAGAAGGGATTAGAGCCGTCCATATTCCAGCCGGTGTAGTCATAGATCCATTCCGGCATAACATATTTATGACCTATGGCAGTGAAATCAGGACCATTAGTCTCGAGGGCACACTGCTTGCCACTGACATATTCGAGGGCATCGGTCTGCCCTGCTTTGAATGACAGCATAGACATCTGAATATCAGTCTGGAAGATAAAGATAATTCGTTTGAGATAAGGCTTATTGCCGGGGTAATCTTCCCATCGTTCAAAGACCATTTTCTCATTTTCGACCCATTCGATGAGTTTGTAAGGCCCATTACCAACTGGCTTTTGCGACTGTTGCTGATAATAAGGCCCGCTTTTAAGGTCAGGAAAAGCAACCATATCTTTTTCAAATATATGACGCGGTAAAGGAGCGTAAGGATAATTCACCAGATCGAGCCTGGTTGCCATAGGTTGCGCCATCGTATATCTGAGTGTATAATCATCAAGAACTTCAATATCGGCCAAATTTGCCATCTCGCTCTTATATGTATAACACGGTACTTTATCATTTTTGAGCATTTCCACGGCAAAGGCAAAATCATGGGCTGTAATCTTTGTGCCATCCTGCCAGAGGAGGTTATCTTTGATCTTGATGGTAATGACCATGTGGTCGGCCGACTCAGTGAGTTTTTCAACTACAGCCGGGTTCGGCCTGGTAACCATATCAGTACCGGCGACAAACAAACCTTCATAAACCAGCCCAACAGCAATATTATCATAATAACTGGAGGTAAAAAGCGGGTTCATGGTACTGGGCGAACCGCGGAAGGTAATGATTATTGATTCATTTTCCGCAATAAGACTGCGGTCGGCCGGTGGAGCCTCGAACATTGATGCCGGGTTCACCACAGGGTCGGTAGCCGGGTCATATTCTGTATCGCTATGCTCTGTACAACCAGACAAACAAGTCAGACAGAAAAATAAAAAAGACAAAACTGTCATTTTATACACCAAAAAGCCCTCATCAAATTTACTTATTGTACTTACATATTACT
>JAFGDI010000146.1 GCA_016932145.1 Sedimentisphaerales bacterium | reverse complement strand
TTTTTATGCTGAGCTATCTTGGCAATAACGGCATCTTTAACACCATCTTCAACCTTGATAGCAGCACTGAAATTAACCACATACTTTATCTTGCCAGTCGTCCAGTTATCTACACTCATTTCATCTACGATAACTATTTCACTTTCAGCAATTGATGGTATAACTGCGGTCTGATCTATTGCCGCAGTGTCACCTTCAACAACTTCAGGCTTATTCATCGACTTCATGAATAATATTGTGCCAACTTCCATCACTAATACTGCCGCAACAATAATTATGACCTTTATTGGCAGCTTCTTCTTAGTCTTTTGCAAGTCTTCTGCTGCTTTTTCCGGTTCTTTTTTAGCTTCTTTTGCCATAAGAATACATTCCTGTCTATAACTGACTTACTATAAAGCAGTTAAGTTAATATTGCCAAACTACAGGCCATTGGTCTCGCCTTTAAATTCCTGGCCCTTATAATCATCGACAATATTCTCAGTAACAATTATAGAAACTCGGCGATTTTTTGCTTTTGCCTTCTCATCGTAAGGCTGAGCTTCCAGCGGTTCATAATAACCGCAGCTTTCAATAGTTATGCGATTCTCAGCAATTCCCTTTTCAACCATGAATTCCTTGACTGCCTTTGCTCTGGCATAGGCCAGGTCGTCAAGATCTTTAAAAGGAGCATATTGCTCCGGGCTTTTACGGTTGGCATGACCCTGTATGCGTATCTTGGTGGTAAGCCCTCTGATAATATCACAGAATTTCACCAGCTCAGGCTCGGCAGAAGAAAGCAATCTGGACTTACCAGATTCAAACATAACCACACCACCAATAGCATAAGCATAACCCTCGCGGATATTAGTAACGCTGGGATTCTGCCCTTCAATACCCTCATCAACACTTTTACCAACCTGTAACTGGAATTTTCTCAAAATAAGCTGAGTCATTTGCGTAACAGTAGTATTTTTTGGATTTATGTGCCCCGGAACAGTGCCAATACCGCCCTGATAGCCAAAAGCCTGCTTGATCGACCGCATTACATCCTGATAGACGATATCCTTTTTGATCTCAGACATAGACACCAGAATAACGAAGAAGCAGAAAAGCAGGGTCATCATGTCACCGTAGGTGAGCATGTAATCTGGTATGCCCTCTGTTTTTTTTTGTTTAGGTTTAGCCATTATATTAGTGTAGAGAATTTCGAATTTCGAGCTTTTTTAACAAATAGCAGCCCGAAATCAAAATTTCGTATTATTTCTTTTCTTCAACTTTTCTCTCAGAAGGAGGCAAATAGGTCATAAGCTTCTGTTCAACGATTCTGGGATTGTCACCAGACTGAATGCTCATAACACCCTTGATAATAATGTTTTTATAGGCCACTTCCTCATTAGTGCGGCAGGCCAGCTTATCAGCAATGGGCATACCAAACATATTGGCGATCATAGAACCGTAAAGGGTAGTAATAAGGGCTACCGCCATCGCCGGGCCGAGTGCCGCGGGGTCTGACATGTTCATAAGCATCACCACCAGACCGATCAGAGTACCGATCATACCAAAAGCGGGAGCATACTTGGCAAAAAGATCAAATGCCGCCTTGCCCTGCTCATGCCTGTCGATAAGACCTTCGAGTTCGGCTTCAAGTATCGACTCTATCAATTCGGGGTCAGTACCATCGACGGCCATCTGAATACCCTTAACAATAAACGGGTCATCAGCATCTCTGACGGCATTTTCCAAAGAGAGAATACCATCACGACGGGCGATCTCGGCATAACTTACCAGATTCTCTATCAGTTTTCTGCTGGAGCGTTCCTTATTGAAGATCGCAAAAGTTGTCGTTTTACCCATTTTAAGGAATCGAGTAAGCGGCATAGAAACCATAACAGCACCAAAAGCGCCGCCGACAACCACCATGACCGAGGGTATATTAATAAAAACAGGAACATTGGGCCCTGCACTGGAAAAGATCGAATACACAACCAGACCCCAGGCAAGAAGCATTCCTATAACTGTTGCTAAATCCATAAATATCTATCCTGCCGAAATAATAAACAATAATCACCCCGGCTATTACGGCATAATGGCCAGAGATCGTACCTGCCGGTGATATACCAGCGACTTTTCCACTACTTCATCGAGCGTTTCTTTAACAATGACGCGATCTCCCGAAAGCAGAGTGATCATTGTATCGGGCGTGCTCTCCACAAATTTAATAAGCTCAACATTGACAATAAATCGTTTGCCATTGAGCCTGGTCAGGGAAACCATACCTATACCTTTATAATTATGTACAACAAACATAATGGGCGTGTTGCCCAGAAGAAACAAACTGTTTTTCGCATAACTATTATGCTAATATGCTTGAGATGCCTGGCAATGCAATACTAAGAATCACAAGCAAGGATGCTTGTGCTACCTTTGGGCAACGCGCCCAAAATGCCAGTTGTCAGGCCAATTCAAAAAAGTGGCCTCGCGACAGCAGAATAAACACCCCTGTCACGAGGCCCGGGGTAAGCAAAATAATAAAATATCAATAAAACCTTACCGAGTCAGATTAATAAGCTGGGTCAGCAGGTCATTACTGGTTTGAATGACCTTAGACGAAGCAGAAAAACCTGTACTACTGACAATAAGGTTAATAAATTCTTTACTAAGATCAACATTACTTAATTCCAGGGCAGTAGAAGTGATAGTACCGGCACCAAGTTCACCCGGCAGCTTAATAATAGGATTACCAGAGTTAGGTCCCAGAGAATACATATTATCACTTTCGGCAAGGAGACCTTCATAATTACGGAAAGTGGCCATTACCACCTGCCCTAAATTTCTGGTCAGACCATTGGTAAATGAACCGGTAATAACGCCATTTGTGCCAATGGAATAATCCTGCAAGGTACCAGACTGGAAGCCATCCTGACTTAAAAGAGAAATGGCGCTTCTGGTTATTGCATAGCCATCCATATCGGTAAAGCCAAGCTGAATAGTCTGGGGAGTGGCAGCACCGGTATTATTTCTATCAACGGTAATAGAGCCATCATTAGCTGAGAGGAACTGGCCATTAGGGTCAAACGAAAGCAAGCCGCTGCCAACTACTCGAGAGATATCGGTATCATCAGAGCTTTCGGCAAAATAACGCCAGGTAACACCAGAATTATTCTTGCTGACCATAACCATGGTAAGGTCAACATCAAGTGGACTGCCCAATGAATCATAAACTCTGAATGAAGTTCTTATACTTTCAATACCTTCCACACTGGTACGGTCAACTGAGTCGTCGTCAGTGAAGGAAAATGGATTAGTCTGCACAACAGCATTGGCAGCAGTACCCTGCTCAAGACTAATTGCACCTGAGCTTTTCATATCGATTATATTTTTATTACCCATATTACAGATAATATCAATACCAGTACCAGCGGCATTAATCCTGATACCCGGGAGATCTTCAGCGGGTAGGTCGGCCAGCCCATCATCGTCAAAATCGGACACCGCCGGGTCTGTATTTATACCTAAAGAGCCTTCCAGCCAGGTTATATAATCACCAACTGTGGTAGTAGCTTCAACGATGAACCTTCTGGTTGGCAGAGTAACACCGCCCTTAACAGCATTATCGAGGCGAATAATATTACCTTCTTCAACCAGGGCAGTACTGTCAGTGACATTGCGTAACTGAGTCAGCAAGGTAGCATCAGAAATAGGTCCGGCTGGATCCTGAAACAATTCCTGCGAATTAAGTATCATACTAATATCGCCATTGGGAATAAAGCCCGAAGCAGCCGTAGTATCTTCAATTAAGGCCGGCGAACCCTTAGAGTTAAGGTCTCCACTAAAGGTAACCTTACTGGTACTCTGGGCGGTCGTGATCTCACCCAGAGGAATACGAAGACGCGACATAGCGCCCTGTACGATATTAAAGTTACTATCAATACCATAACCTTGCAGATAGTAGCCATCAGAGCTCATGAGATAATTTTCGGCATTAAACTGGAAACTACCATCTCTGGTATAATGATGAGCGCCCTCAACATCTTCAATAATGAACATACCATCACCCTGAATAGCAAGGTCAGTTTTTATACCAGTAGTTTCCGGAGCGCCAGCCGAGAAGTTTTTCGTTATGGCACCGACAGTAACGCCAGTACCAACTTCCATGGGATTTGTTCCACCATAATTTCCATTTGCAGCAGAGCCAAAGCTCAGAGTATTATAAAACTGAGTTTGAAAATTAACTCTCTGAGATTTGAAAGCATAAGTATTAACATTAGAAATGTTATTACCTATAACATCCATTCTGCTCTGATTGGTCTGCATGCCGGACAAGCCGACAAATAATGCTGAGGTTAAACCCATTTTATTCTCCAGTTATTATTTCAAACAACTATAATTTCCAATTATAGCACCGCGTGGCGGCATCCATTTTTCTCTCACATTCAAGATATAAAAGATAAAGTATCCATTAATATCTCGCCTACATGTACTCCCTTACTATCAACCACCGATAGCTTAACCTGGTCATCTCCAGTCCAGGTAACAGATTCAACATAACCAGTTATATTTTCACCTGTATTCAAATCAGGTCCTTTAACAGTTCTACCTACCAGCAGGTCAGCAGTTTCCGAATCGATCAGGCTGGCATTAGCCAGCAGAACATCGGCATATTCACCATCACTGAACTTTTGTATCTGTAAAGTCACTTTTTCATCGTCAAGGCTGACACCGGTAACTCTGCCAACAACATTCTGCCCGGTAGCGTCAGCACCAACGGCAATAGAACCGATAATATCCTGCGAGCTATTACCGCCCAGCCGCTCAACATCCTGCCAGTTAATGCTCTGGCCGGTGTCAAGTTCCAGATAGATGTTATCATCTTGCTGACTAACAGCAACCACCCGTCCGGTAGTCCAGCTACCATCAGTAGTTGCTCCTGAGACCATATTGCCGATCATTCCAGAAGCTGTATTAAGAGAGTTGCGGCCAATAAGGGTATCAAAATTACCCATAAGAGCTTCAAATGACTTATTCATATTCTGGTTAGAACTCATCTGCTGTATAATCGCCATCTGGTTAACCAGATCGGCATTATCCATAGGCTCAAATGGATCCTGATTGGTAAGCTCCGTTATCATTATCTCCATAAACTCAGTAGAAGAAATAGACTGATCTTCCTTACCGGTCACAGTGGTAGTGCCACTGGTGGTTGTACCTGTTGTATTTGTTACTTGTGTCATGTGTCAGTACCTTTCAATAGTATCAGGTCATATTCTCACATCGACTGTATCGAATGACAATTCCTGCCAGCTATTACTGCCTGCCCCTGCTGTTACAAAACTGTCAGCAGTTGCAAATTGTTTTTCTTCAAAAGTCTCGGTTGACCAGCTTTCAGAGAAACTCTGGTGCGAACTATCCTGATCATTGCCATTGCGTTGTTCAGGATTTTTATGTTGCCCAGCGAGATCCTGCTGGTTGTTCTGCGGATCAGATCCGGCGTTAGAGTTATTTCTGGTCTCAGGCTTAAACTGAATATCAACATTATTTACACTTACACCAGACTTTTCCAGAGCGGTGCGTAACTGACTGCTATTTTGCTGAAGCATTTCCTGTGTTTTAGCATTTGAAGCCTGAATTTCAATGCTCATACCATCTGATCCAGACGATATTTTGATACTAAGTTGTCCTAACGATGGCGGGTCCAGCCGGACAACCATTGTGGAATTTCCATCCTGAACCATAGTCTTAACAGACTTCACAACTGTATCAACTGTGGCACTGGCATTCAATTCAGAGGTCGGGGCTGACTTATCGAGAGCCAGAGCCTGCTTTACATTGTCAGTGGCAGACTGAGCAGTTGACACACCAGAAATGGAAGCAGTCTCATCACCGAAATTAAATTTCAACTGTCTGCTGCTCTGATCCTTTTCTTTATTTCCGGCCATATCAGCATTTTGCTCAAAGCCACCATCATTTTCCATCTTATATTTAAGGTCAGCTATACGGCTCTCATCGTAGTTACTGCCAGCTTGATCTTTCTTTTCCGTCTTAACGGTTTTTTCATCAGCATTAACTGCTGACTCCTGGTTAACTACTGTACTCCTGGTAACAGTATCAGTTTTTTGCTTTTCATTCTGACTATCGGCCAGATCAAGCTCAAGAACCTGCATATCGGTATCAGCAGCGACCAAGTCATCAGCATTAGCCGAGGTATTAACCGTATCAGCAGTAGTGTCATTACTCTGAGAGCGGACCTGGTCGGCCTGCCGGGCATCTTGTTCTGAATTCAGGTTATTTTGCAAATACCTGTCATTATTATCAGTGTTTTTCCGGGCATTACCATCAATATTGGTATTTATATTTTTCTCAGCGATATTTATATCACCTTTACCAACAGGAGCCAACTCCTGATTCTCGGCCTGGCTATCACTATCAGATTTATTTTGAGCTTCATTCTGCATGTCGAGCTTTGCCTGCATCTGCAAGAGCAATAACTGCCGGGCAAGGTCTTCAGGCAATTCTAAAAGTTCCTGCCCTTGAGTCTCCTGCTCATCGGGAAGTTCAGAGGGTTGCTCTGTTTTTTTATCTTCAACTGGTCTGCTTTCATCTTTCTGCTGGGCCTGTGACTCATTAACCACTGGCTCATCAGTTTCATTATCAGTCCTGTCTTTGTTTTCAGTTGCCTGAGTCCTGCTTTCGCCAGCGTTTTTTTCCGCCTGCATTTGCTTGTCATTGCGGGTGCTATCTGCCTCATACTGTTTGTTATGAGCAGATGCGTCACCACTAACCTTGCTGCTGAACACTTCAAAGAATGAGCTGCCAGAGCTGGTTTTGTCCCAGGTGTTTTTGGTGCTGTTCTGACTGGCGGCTGCCGCCCTGCCAGTTGCATTTTGTGTTGTCTGACTTACTGTTGACATGAATGTCAGTTAACTCCATTTATTCGACATCAATAACGCCACTGTCCCTGAGCAATCCGACGAGTTTAACTCGCCTAACCTGCTCCTGGGGTTCCCGGAACTTACTCAATACCTCCGTACGAATTCCAGGTTTCATGGCAGCCAGAATACGGACGACCTCCTTGTCATCCATTACCATAAAGTCATCTTTGACATATTTCGGATTCATTTGTGAATATGTCTGCAAAGCCTTGAGGAATCCTTCCTCAGAAGCATCTTTCTTTTGTTCTTCAATTTTTTTAGTAAAATCTTCTTCTTGCTTAACCAGCGAGAGGCGATCAGCTTCTAATTTTTTCTGGGCCTCATCAAGGGTAATTTTCATATCTTTCATGAGTTCTAACTGTCTTTGCAGTTCCCGGTCAATAACTTCACGGCTTAACTGCCTGCCCAATATACGAGCGGTTGCGTCCAGAGGCGATTCTTCGACCACTTCTTCTACCACCTCTTCAACATAGGGCACCAGCTTTTCACCTTTCCAGGTAGCAAGATATTGCTGGCGTTTTTCCGCTTGAAACCTGCCGGTCATCAAGCCATAGCCAAATAATACCGCCACACCGATCAGATGCAGGATCATTATTATTCCTAAAGCTGTAAGTACATTTTTCATTTTACAATATCAATTTCAAGTTTAGTTTTCTTGATTCAGCTATTACCTGTTTCTCAACTCCAGATTATTCCTCATGAACATCTGAGTTCCGATCTCATCAAGTTCTTTCTTTTCCACAGATTCGATATGATGAGTGTATTCTTTAAGCTGTCTTTCTTTCAATTTTTCGAGCGTTTTTGTTTCTTTGGCGGCATTAGCCAATTCTTGTCTGGCCAGCGTAAGTTTTTTCTGTATTTCGGTTACACTGGCAATCTTGCGTGCAATTTCTCGTCTCATATCAGTTACAAAGCTCTGATAATAAGCGATCCAGGCGGTATCAACCTCACCTTTTTGGAATTTTGCTTTCAGCACATTTCCCTGCTGAATTATAGTCTGATTTATTTCAAGAGCTTCCTGCTGCTGCTTATTGATCTGGGCCATAAGTTCGCCCACGACCCTCTTTTTTTCATCTTCTATCTGCCTTTTCATTCTCAGGACAGTTTCAAGTCTGAATTCAAACTTCTTCATTTTTCAAATACCAGCCGCCTTCTACTTACGGCCTTTACTGGAAGGAACCTGCATTTTAGCAATAAGCTGCATAAGTCCGTCCTGAGCCTGTTCAAATGTCACTTTTTCTATTACATCCTGCTGCAGGAAAGCATTGATTT
This sequence comes from Sedimentisphaerales bacterium, assembly GCA_016932145.1. GTDB lineage: Bacteria > Planctomycetota > Phycisphaerae > Sedimentisphaerales > SM23-30 > JAFGDI01. Next base: position 12,386 of record JAFGDI010000146.1, on the reverse strand, counting down.
CATCACGCATAGCCACAGCAAGGTCATATTCCTGATTGCCGCCCGGTGCATAAGCTCCAATATTAACCAGGTCTTCGATATCGCGATAAACAGCTACCATTCTGGTTATGAGTCTGGCGGCCAGTTTATGATTATTATCAACAATATCGCTCATAACCCGGCTGATACTTTCGAGAATATCGATAGCAGGATAATGTCCGCGATTTGCCAGGTCACGACTGAGCCATAAATGTCCATCGAGAATACTACGCATAGCATCAGCTACCGGGTCGCTCAGATCATCACCTTCAACCAGGACGGTATAAAAACCGGTAATACTGCCCAGCGGTCCGCGACCGCATCTTTCGAGCAACCGGGGCAAAATGGAAAATACACTGGGTGTATAACCTTTAGTAGCCGGCGGTTCGCCCATTGCCAGGCCTATCTGCCGTTGTGCCATAGCTACACGAGTAGCAGAGTCCATGAGCATAAGTACATTTTTACCCTGATCTCTGAAATACTCAGCCACAGTACAGGCAGCAAAACCGCTACGAACACGAACAGGTGCCGGCTCATCTGAAGTACTGACAACCACAACAGAGCGGGCCAGACCTTCCGGGCCAAGATCTCTTTCGATGAACTCGCGAACCTCGCGGCCGCGTTCTCCGATCAAAGCGATCACATTGACATCGGCGGAAGTGAATTTAGCGATCATACCCATCAGAACGCTCTTACCTACACCCGGCCCGGCAAAAATACCCATTCGCTGGCCGCCGCCGCAGGTTAACATAGCATCAACGGCTCGTATGCCGGTGCTTATCGGAGTATCAATTCTGGTCCTTTCCAGCGGCCGCAGCGGATTAGCTTCGATATTAGCATTAACCTGGCACAATAGCGGCCCTTTACCATCTAATGGTCGGCCCGAAGCATCAATAACCCGTCCCAGCAGATTTTCACCCAGTGGGAATGTTCTTCTGGCAGCGATACAAACAACACGGTCGCCGCCGGCTATGCCAGCCATCTCGCCCAGTGGCATAAGAATAGCTATCTCGCCGCGAAAGCCAATAACCTCAGCATCGATCTGCCCGGCAGTCTTAGTGCATATCAGGCAGGCAGCGCCAACCGGTGCGGGGAAATCGCATACATCAATGGTAAGCCCAGCCATGCCGATAACAGTGCCGGTCAATTCCATTGCCATGATCCGCTCAGAAGAATCTATTCTGATCTTCCAGTTGTCACGCAATGCCGCTTTCATAACTGCTCATCCTGGTCTGTTGCCGGGTCAACCTGCGAATCTTTTACCTGCTCTCGCAGTCTGGTCGCCTGGTCGATCTGCTGCTGAGTCTGTTCATCTGCCATCTGGCTCAGATCCTGTTCAGGCTCTTGAGCCTGCTGAATCTGGGCAGAAGGCTCTGCCTGTTCCAGCTCATCTGCAACAACCTCAGCATTAGAATTTGCCGATGTCTCTCTTATTAACTTGTCAATTTCCTGAGTATCCTGCTGCTGTTCAATATCAAGAACAGCTCCAGGCTCAAGTATATCTCGTGCTATGCGGGCCAGTTGAGTTTCGATGCGAGCATCAACCCTGCCCCGTTCCGTCTGAACGATACAGCCACCTTTTTCAACTGCCTCGTCAGGCTTTATGCTGACATTTTCAAAGCGACCCAGAACATCACCGAGCGAACCTTTCAGGTCCTCAATGATCGCTACATCACAGGGGCTGACTTTTACTACCACATTGGTAGTATGTGCCACAACCTCCAGGGCCGCCCTCACCGACTGGCAGATCAGTTCCGGATTAACTTCTATCTCTCGCCTGATAACCTTTTCAGCCAGTTTCACAGCTAAAACGACAAACGACTGTTCGGCCTGCCAGATAAGCTGCTTTTTATTAGTCTCGAAATATTCAATTATGCGTTTAAGGTCAGCCAGCGGCTCGGCAATATGATCTTCGAACTTATTCTTAACCTCAGCTAAGGCCGTAGCATAACCCTGGTCATACCCTTTTTTCTCAGCCGGGGCAAAGGCATCTTCATAGCCCTTTTGCCGACCCAGTTCCAATCCTTTTTCGTAGGCCTCTTTATATATCTTTTCCTGATTCTTAGTAGTCTGTATCTTAGCCTGTTCTATTATTCGCTTACTTTCAGCACGGGCGGCATCAAGCATTGCCTGGCCCTCAGCGGCAATATCACGAAAGTTGAATACTACCCCTTTCTGATCTTTCTGCAAATCTCTGGCTTTGACTACTGTCATCGGAACAACCTTATTTTAAAATTTATTCTAATTTCTTCTCACGCTACCCGCTGGGTATCAACATACCAATCAGCCAACGATCTCAGATTCGCCGCCGCGTCCCTGTATAAACAGTTCGCCGGCATCTTCAAGCCGCCTGACAATATCGACGATCTTCTGCTGGGCCGTTTCCACATCGCTGAGCCTGACAGGACCCATATATTCCATATCTTCGCGAACCAGATCTGCGGCACGCTCTGACATATTGCCCAGTATTTTCGACTGCAATTCTTCGCTGGCCGTCTTGAGAGCCAGAGAAAGGTCGTCGTTTTCGACTTCCTTGAGTACCGCCTGGATACCCTTGTCGTTGACCAGGAGAATGTCCTCGAAAACGAACATAAGTCTGCGTATCTGTTCGACCAGATCCGGATCTTCTGTTTCCAGGGTCTCGAGAATGCCCTTTTCGGTGGTACGGTCGGCCAGGTTCAAGATAGCAGCAGCAGATTCCACGCCGCCGGCCTTCTCGAAGGTCTGCGAAACAACCGAGGCCAGTCGTTTCTCCAGACCGGCTTCTACTTCCCGTATTACTTCGGGGTTGGTCTGGTCCATAGCCGATATTCTTTTAACTACTTCAGCCTGCTTTTGCTGTGACAGGCCAGAAAGAATACCAGCCGATTTCTGCGGCTGAAGATGCGACAGTATAAGTGCTATAGTCTGCGGATGCTCATCCTGAATAAATGTCAGGATTGTACCAGCCTCAGCTTTTGCCAGGAACTGGAACGGAGTCTGCTGAATAGTCTGAGTTACCTGTTTTAATATCTCATTTGCTGCATCAGGCGGCAATGACTTTTCTAATAGTGCCTGGGCATAAGCCAGACCACCCTGTTCCATATAGGTCTGGGCCATGGCAATATTATAGAATTCTTCCAGAACGGCCATCTGCTCTTCCGGCTTAACTCCTTCAAGCTCTGCCAGTTCGCGAGAGACCTCTTCGATCTGCTCTCTATTCATACGACCGAGAACATTTGATGCTATATCCTTACCCAGAGACAGGAATATGATCGCTGATTTTCTCAGTCCTGAAATCGTATGCAATTTGTCTGCTATTTCTTTTGCCATTAAACTTTATCACCTGGACACAAGATCATGTCCCCTGTTTTACCCATTTAGAGAGTAGAGCCGCTGCCATATCTGGATTCTCATTTACCAGATTTCTGATCTGCTCAAGTATCTGCTGACTCCTGACGGCCTCTTCGCCCAGTTCCAGACCGGCCAGTAAGGCTCCATCTTCACTGTCGAGATTAGCATCTTCCAAACCAAAGGCATCCATCGGGTCTTTGCCCACCATTGCCTCGGGTGTATCTTCTTCGATTATTATCTCTGGCGGACCAACTGCTTTGCGAACCATTATCAAAGCCATGATCATGGCAAACACTGCCAATGCAGAGATAGCTATTTCTTTACCGTAGCGGCTGAATATTCCACCGGCAGCTAACATGCCAGCCACCTGCTGATCTTCGCCTGTCTGAGCTCCTGCTGCGGCTCCATCACCTGCCGCCAGGGCTGTCGCTACCTCATCGCCCCAGTAATAATCGACGGTTACATTATCAGCATAGGCCAGATCGGTTAGACCCATGGCAGGTAATACCATATTTTTTATGCGTAACAGTTCATCAGGGATTATGCTATTAACCTGATCTGCTGTCACTGTGCCTTCCAGCCCCAGCCGGGCCATGGCAACACCCTTGAAATATGACCAGGGCAAAAGCACTGTGGCTGTACGACTGGCCAGAGGCACTTCACCGGGTGGGGTTTCTATGGTAGTAACACTGCGACCTGGTAATGCTTCCTGATTCTTATCATTTATCTCTGAACGCTGCTGACTGGTTACATTAGCACCAGAACCGGTATTAGAGACATTTGCAACCAGACCGGGTTCACGATTAACTTCCTGATTGGTACTTTCATCTTCCACACTCTTTTTAGTGGTCTCATAGATAAGAGTGCCTTCGCCATCAGCTAATACCTTACTGGTCTCTTCAGTCTTACGAGACTTATCCAGCTTAAGATCTACCTGAACTACTGCATCAGGTGAAAATTTCCGTACAACATCAAATACCTTGGTATAATAATACTTTTCAACCTGGGCCAGAGCCTCGATAACATCAGAGTCATAATCCTGACCATCTGGAGCAATTGCCACCAGACTGCTATCAATAACAACTTTTACATTTTCGCGTTTGAGCCGGTTAACGGCACCAGAGACCAGAGCGGCAACAGATGATGCCATGCTCTTGCGATTTCCCAGCCGGCCATTTGTTTCAATCGAAACAGCAGCACTTGATTCCGGGGTAATGTTTATCAGCTTGCGCTCACTGCCGGGGTTAATTATTACTGTTGCTTTTGATACACCATTGAATGACTCTATGGTCCGGGCAAGCACATTTTGCAACACTACCTGCCTCTGATCTTTACGCACTGATTCAGAAGTAAAGACATTTTCGTCCTGTAATAATCTTTCAAAGCCAACCGACATATCGACCGGCATAGCTTCTGCCTCACTGAGCTTATAGAATATTTTCCAACGCTGAGTTTTGGGAACTAAGATCTGGTTGCCCTTTAGCTCATACATTTCTTCCATATTCCAGAAATTGAGCTTATTAACTATTGTCTGGATCTGCTCTTCGGATATGTCCTGGTCGAGCAGAGGAACCATCTCTTTATTGGAAGCAACACTGGCCAGATAGAAGAAACTGGCAATAATAACAATGCCAAGCGTACCGATCAACGCCCGCTCAGTCCTGTTCAGGTTGGCGGTGTGCTGCTTGATTATTGCTATTACTCTGCTAAAGAAACCCATTTAAACTTCCAATTATAGTTATTTATCTCAGTTTAGTTCAATATTGTCTGTTATTTTATACACGCATCTGCTTGACTTCGTCATAAGCATCCATCAGCTTATTGCGTATCTGCATAAGGGCATCGAAAGCCACGCCGGCTTTCTTTATGGCATTAAATACCTCTGCCTGATTGTCGGTCTTGCCGGTCATCAGGTCAGTTGTAGCCTGCTCTGCCTCACTTTGCATCTGATTCACTTCATTAATACTCTTCATCAACAGATTTTTAAAGCTATCGCCAGTGCCGGCAGCCTCTTCATTGCCCGCACCTTTTTTGGTCTGATTTATATCGATCAGACGACCTGCCTGTAATCCGCTGTAAAGTCTCTCTACCATGGACATTTTCCTCTAACTACGCTAAAAGCCTCAAAGAACTCTGAAGCATCGACTTGCTGACCTCCGCAGCAGCCAGATTGGCTTCATAGGCTCTCTGAGCTTCCATCATATTTACGGTCTCAACAAAAGGATCTATACCTGGCAATTTAACATAGCCGCGTGCGTCGGCATAAGGGTTGGCAGGGTCATACTCATATCTATAAGTATCCTGCTTTTCAATACTTGCAACCTTTACACCCTCACCGCTATTACCGCCTTCCATACCAGCTTCGAAAATTACGCTCCTTCGTTTATACGGCCCACCTTCGGGACTGGTAACAGAATCGATATTTGCCAGGTTCGTAGCGCAGGTGTTCATCCTGACTCGCTGAGCCACAAGACCTGAGGTTGAGATGTCTAAACTTTTAAACATATTAATATACTAACTTTTTATAGCCTATAATGTACCGCGAATCGCCTTTTCCAGACCGGAGTATTTACCCCGCAACAATTCACTGGCAACATTATGTGTCAGGCCATTTTTAGCCATTTCGGCCATTTGCTTTTCTATGGACCGATTATTCTTATCGTGGAACAATATATTATTTCCTGGCTCTACTATTATGGGCCTTGCCTGTAGCCGGCCTCTGTCATCCCAGGATATATCGCGACTAGAACTTATCTCCAAACGGGCTCCAGCACCACGACTGGCCCGCTTTTCTATAGCATCTGCCAGATTTGCACTGAAAGTTGCAACATCAAGGTCCTGCATCTGATAGTCAACCGTATCAATATTGCTGATATTATTAGCAAGTACCTTCTGGCGTTCTTCGGTGAACACCATTACCTGCTCTAATACCGGCGTAGTGCCGCGACTGACTATTCGTTCAAACCACATTTACGACAACTTTCTCTCTGGTAACCTTTTTTTGTACCTTGGTCCGGGGTACTATATGCAAAAATCATGCCATTTAGCCTATTTTCACATCTATTTAAGGTTTTACCTGTTTTATCTTCTTATTTCGCTCATTTCGTCGGTATGAACCAACAACTAAACAACACGACTCTTATATTTTCCCGGCAGATATTGCGCCTTGCCCGGCAATTATTGCCCGACCGGCATACCTTCATCTGCCCATTTCTTCAGCTTGAGACCCAGCGTGCGAATGCCTATGCCCAATGCCTCGGCTGTTTTCTGGCGATGACCATCAAATTTTTCCAGGGTATGCTCTATTGCCTCGCGTTCCAATTCAGCCAAAGGCCTTATCTGACGAACTTCTATACCTGCACATTCCTGATCATTTTCTATTGAACCGGTATCAAGCCAGTTCCGGATCAGATCAGGCGAGATAACATCCTGTTCGCTCAGTATTGCCACCCGCTCCATCAGATTTTCCAACTCTCTGACATTACCAGGCCAATTATAGGCGGCTAATAAGTCAAGGGCTGATTCACTGACTACCTGTAATCTGCGACCCTCTCTCTGAGCTATTCTGCCCAGAAAATAATCACATAACAGAGAAATATCTTCTCTGCCTCGTTCACGCAAGGGCGGAATAGTGATCGGGACCACATTAAGGCGATAGAACAGATCTTCGCGGAACTTATTCTCGGCAACCCAGCTCTCCAGGTCACGATTGGTCGTTGCCAGAATACGAACATTGACCGGACGGGTAATACTGGAACCAACTCGCTCAAATTCCCGCTCTTGCAATACCCGCAATAATTTGGACTGCAACTGCATGTCCATTTCACTTATCTCATCGAGCAATAATGTGCCGCCATCAGCCAGCTCAAAACGCCCTTTTCTTATACTGTCAGCGCCGGTAAAAGCACCTTTTTCATGGCCGAAAAGTTCACTTTCGAGCAGAGAACTGCTCAATGCAGCACAATTAACACAAAGCATAGGCTTGCTGGTACGGGGGCTCAGCGAATGAATTGCACGGGCGATCATTTCTTTACCCGTGCCACACTCACCCCTGATAAGCACAGTGGCACTGGTAGGAGCTACCTGACGAACCTTGGTCATTACCGATTGCATCACCGGGCCGCTGCCTATAAGAGTTCTGCCCTTTTGCCAGTCTCTGGCATCAGTTTTATAAGCCTCATTCTCTCGAACGATGCGTTTATGTTCCAGTGACCTGTCAACGAGAAGGATTATTTCATCAGCATCAAAAGGTTTCTGTATATAATCCAGAGCACCTTTACGCATGGCTTCAACTGCGGTAGAAACAGAGGCATGAGCTGTCATCATTATCACCGGCACTTCGGCATTTATCGACCGGACACGATCCATAAAAGCGATGCCATCCATCTTGGGCATCTTCAAATCAGTGATAATAAGATCAAAAGAAGTGGTCTTGAGCCTGTCCAGGGCTATTACGGCGTCCTCGCAGGCAATTACTTTATGACCCGATCTTGAGAGTATCGCCTCAAGCGAGTCACGCATTAATTCCATGTCATCTACAACCAGAATGTCAGCCATAAATCCTTCCTTGTACTAGCTATTACCGTCTCCAACGGAACATTACCGGACCTGAGTAATGATAAACTAAACTTTAATTTTTAGCAAGATTTTTAAGGGAGCAAAACGGTAAATTTTGCGCCCTTGCCATTTTTGTTATTACACGCTGTTATTATTCCTTCATGACATTCAACCAAACGATGCACTATAGCCAGGCCCAGCCCTGTACCAACATCTTTAGTGGTAAAAAATGGGTTGAATATCTTTGAGATAACATCCTGAGATATTCCACTGCCATTATCTATTACTTCGATCTTCACTGCATATTGTGTTACCCTGCTGACGCGACCACGAATTGTGACTATGCCACCTTCGGCAACGGCATCAACAGCATTCAATACCAGATTGAGCAATATACGCTGCATCATATTCAGATCTGCACTGACAACCAGATCAACATCACAATCAGTTACCAGCTTTACCTTCTTGGCCCTGCCATGCGCTCCGGCAAGGTCGGTAACTTCTGCCAACAAACCAGCCAGATTTATTTCTGTCTTTTCACAGCTACTATTGTTAGTAAATGTCAGCATGTCTGTTACTATCTGATTTAAGCCACGCACAGCAGTGCTGATCTTATTAACCCACTTAAGCGAGTCAGGGCGATCTTCCAGATCTTTGGCCAGCAAAGAAGCATAGAGCATTACCCCGCCAAGCGGGTTGCGGATCTCATGAGCTACACCCGCAGACATTTCACCCAGAGCAGCCAGTCGGCTTTTTCGCTCTAAAAGCTCATTTTTCTGACGAAGCTCTTCTCTGAGCCTGACAACCTCTGCCTGCAACTGCTCATGCACCCTGCTCATTCGCTCTGTCAGCTCATTATAAGCCTCAAAGACTGGGGCAAGTTCTGCCATTGTCCTGGCAGGGTCTTTTATGTCTGAAAGTTTTTTCTCTAAATCCAATTCCAAGATAACCTCTTATTTTTCGGCCATTTACATGCTATTATACTAAATTGTCAGCACCTGCCAGATAATCACTTTACAATGATCAACCACCTACATCGCAATATTTTGAGCTGCCGGCATCAACTACATTCTGATATACCTTGCTCATCTGACGACAGGTTCGGACCTTCTTAAGCTCTACCGCTATTTCCTCTTTTTTCTCTTCTAATTTCTCTGAATCGTCTTTGTCACGCGAGAGTATCTCTTCAATACACTTTTTGACATCATCAACAAGCACATTTACCTGCTTTCGCTGGACTTCACTGAAACCACTGGCGATCTCCTGCCAGCTCTCCCTGATCGGTCGCAACTGAGTATCAACCAGGGTAAGCTGATTGATTATCTTCTGCCTGTTGGCCAGCACTTTAAGCAGCATCTCCGGATCACTGCGCAAAACCAGCTCTCTTTGCGTAAAAGCCAGATTTCTCAGGCGGCCATAGAGCTCTTTCTGTCGAGCCAGAAGCGTCAATACTTCCACTGCCATATTTTTTCCTGATTCATCATTCATGATCATACCTTTCCATACTTACCATAAGCCCAAATTATCGGCCCAGTCAAACCATTCCTGCCACTGCTGGCGAGTCATTGCCATATCACTGTCAAGCAGGGCCTTGTCATCCATTCTGGCCAGTTGCGATACCGCCCGACTATTAGCCGAACTTGCCGCTCGCGGATTATCCAGCTTTATATGACAGTTCACTACCTGAACCAGAGCCATTAAAGCCGTCGGTGTCATCTGATATCGCAATGCCGCCTGCTCATATAAGTCAACTGCCTGACGATAATCTCCCAGGTCAAACAGGCAATCAGCCTGATATAACCAACTATGCCGGAGATATATCTTATCTCTTTTATCTCGTTTCTCGTCAGGTATAACACTATATGCCTTGATCGCTCCGGCAAAATACTCGCGGGCACTTGCCAACATATCACGACGAGCCTGAACATAGTTTTCCAGATTTATCCTGGCGATCGGATCATTAGCGATCTCGGCTATTTTCTCATCAAAAACCGTACTGCTACGACGGTAAGAATCGCCCACCAAGAACATAACCTTACCAGTATTAGGATGCTCCGGATTACGCTTGATCGCATTTGACAAGGAGGTAATCGCATCTTTATAGTTGCCCATTTTATAGTACAACTCGCCCAATACAGAAGTAGCCTCGTAAAAATAAGGAGAATCTGGCATTATAGCCACATCATCTAAAACCGATTTCAATATTTTTTCAGCCCCGGCATAATCCGGCGGCTCTTTTGATTCAAAACAACGCGCCATCGGAACAATAGCCCGGAAACCAGCCGGGGAACGAGGGTTTTCTTCTCTAAGAATTGAATAATACTTTATTGCCTGGTCAAATTCACCTAATGACTGATATGCCTGCGATAACTGGTAAAGAGCGTCAGCCCGATATGCGGTTCCTTCCCACTCTTCGATAAAACGCTCCCAGACCGCTATCGCTTCCCTGGAAGCACCGGCATAATCATAGCATACTGCCGCCTGACGAATACAAGTGCCATATAGCTCATTATTATTAACCGCTATTTTTGCCACTCGCAAATACATTTCCGCAGCCAGGGTGTAATGCTTCTCGATTAACGCCGACTGCTGATCATGCCATTGCTTGTCCTCAGGAGACATTTCATCCAGGGAAACCAACTGACTTTCAAATTCAGTATAACCCTCTCGCAACTTATCAGCATAAATATTATGGCCAACAGCAAAACGATAAGCCGCGTCAATATCAGTTTCCCGGGCCACTTCCTGCTCCATTGCCAGTACGGTCAGCGCGTCCTGATACATATCTGCATCTGACAGCTCCCGGCCAAATTCTGACAGCGAACTTTGAATATCCTGAGCCTTGACATATCTGTTCATAGGAGAAGATTTAAATAGGTCCAGCGTATCTCTATAATATGCTATTGCTTCGTAATAACGCAACTGCTTGCGTACACATTTGGCATTGCCCAGCATAGCGCCCAGATACCACTCTTTGCCCAACTGAGTATCAAGTACAATACCATAAAACACCCTGGCATCATTATACCTGTTTTGTGTAAAATTTATCTCTCCCAGATCAAGACATACCCTGGCGTATATATCACCCCGATCTTTCAATCTTAGCAATAGTTCCCTGAGCATTATTTCCGCTTTGTCTATATCTCCAGATTCTTTAACTGCCAAAGCCTGTAAATACTCGACCATCTCACCATATTGACTGCTGAGCACCTCTGGCTCTACTGAATTTAAGAGCAAAGTAGATGTTTTTTCATCACCGGTTGCTATCAACAGCTCAACTTTTTTCACAAAGGCCCAGGCATAATTCTCCTGATCTGCCTGCTTATCTGTTTCGGCAAGCATAGTATTAAGCAGGTTCATGGTCGTTGTGGCATAATCTGCCGGGGTAGCAGTAAGATACATTAAAGCTAATAAGCGATAAGACTGGGCATCATAACTGCCGGCCACATCAATAGCCCGGCGGGCCATCTCAATTGCATTATCTACCTCACCCAGACCCCAATATGCCAGAGCAACATCGCCATACACCTTTTTCATCTGCTGATCGTCATTACTCAGCCAGCCATATTTGAAGGCTTCTTTATAATCACTGATAATATTCTGATAGTTATCACGGGCACTACGCCGAACCGATGGACCTACACCAAGCTCTCGATTCTGACGCAATTCCTGGGCACGAACTTCTGCTGATACGCTGTAAACGCGGGCCAGGTCTTCTTTAAGCCTGGTTTCCTGTCGCAACTGATCCAGACTGCTATAAAATTCACTATAGCGATTACTGTGCGCCAGGGGCATTATCTTATCTAATTTCTCCTGAAATGTAGGCTCAACTACCTCCGGTTTGATCAGAAATAATGTAACCACAAAGATAATACTGGCGACAATGAACAGCGGAATCTGCCATTTACCCGCTATTGCCTGCCTGAAACTTAAATTGTCCTGTTCTTCTGTCATCCTGACTTCTTAACTGTCAACTATCCGGTTGACCTGAAATATATTAAAACCCATATCAGGTATTTAATCTTATGTCAATATTGGCTACTGGCACCGCACCTGAGACACCGGCTCACCGGCCAGCATCTTGCGGATCTCCTGCAAAGTACAGCTCTGCTTTAACGCATCTATTCGAGCCAACTTCTCAAATACCTCTTCCGGGTATAGCCGGTGACCGCCATCAGTCCAGCCAGATTCCTCGATCAAACCCATAATCGTGTAATTGTGCACTGTCTGACGCGACAAACCACTATAGCGTGCAACCTCGCCTATCTTAAACAGTTTCACTGGCGGATTAGTCCTGAGGCGTTCAGCCAGAGTCTGCTCCGACAATACCACTTCTCCATATCGATCCATATTATTTAACCTTAACCTGATAAGAAAATAGCACTTATATTATTTAGTACCAGCTCTTTTTAAGTCCTGCATATTACCATTTTTGAGATTTAACATTATGTATTTTACATTTTATAAAATATAAAATA
>JAFGDI010000145.1 GCA_016932145.1 Sedimentisphaerales bacterium | reverse complement strand
TTTTTATGCTTGATTATTTTTATTAGCGTTTGTAACAATCTGACAAATAAGAGTTAACAACCAATTTGCAGACAATCGAACATTTAATTAAAACTAGTATCGAGCGAAGCGAGAAACCTCAGCTTATTTCTTATTTCTTATTTCTTGTTTCTTATTACTCTTGGTTGCGGCTTGTCCGCCCTAAGCACTTAACTCGCATACCAGTTAATAGTATAATTACACTATCACCCCAGATGCTTGTTACAATTATGCCATAAGAACTAATTCAGATAAAATATAAAATAAATACCTCCCTAATATCTCACATCGCAATTAAAAAATCCAGTTTAAACTATAAAAAATTATAGTAATCGTTCACACGGATTTTCTTCTCTGGGAACGCCGAGCCCCAGCTCGGCTATTATCAGCCAAAACTAACAGATTGCCCGATACCCAGATAGAGGTTTATATTTACTGTTACAATATCGAGCTCAAACCGTTTATTTTCGCTTATAATGCGTTTCGTTTGCCGAGTCCCGAATTGTCGCGATTTCAGGCTTTGCCTGCAATTATAATCAGATAGCTTCGAGCCCAGCGAGAATCATGAGCCCCGAAGCGAGTTCGGGATTTCGGAGTCCCTCAACTTGTTACTTGTTACTTGTTACTAAACAGTTTAGTTCTCAGTAAACTCTGCAATTTATGTAAGCACTGTGTACGCTTACAAAAAAATGCTATTGCAACTTTATGTAAATTGCCTAGAATAACATGCTATGAACGAGAGGATCAAAGAAAACTTATATCGTGTCAAAGCCAATATTGCCGAAGCCTGCGCTCGCGTAGGTCGCAACCCGGCGAATGTCACACTTATCGCCGTTACTAAAGACGCTGAACCTACGGTTATTCGCAGTTTAATGGACCTCGACCATGAGCATTTTGGTGAGTCCAAACCACAGGAACTTACCCGGCGAAATGCCCTCATCTGCGAGGCTATGCAAAGACGCATCGAATTACCTGGGCTTATGGCTGACCCAAGGCCTGTTATTCGCCCTAAATGGCACATGATCGGGCATTTACAACGCAATAAGGTTAAGGCCATTCTCCCGGTGGTTGATTATATCCATTCTGTTGACTCACTCAGGCTTGCCGAAGAGATAAATACCGCCGCTGCCAGGTTAGGGCTCGAAAAAAAGGTTAAAATCTTATTGCAGGTCAATACCAGTGAAGAGCCACAAAAACAGGGGCTGGCAGTCGGGGCACTCATTCCCCTGGCTGAACAGATCAAAACACTGCCAAATATACAGGTTTGCGGACTGATGACTATGGCCGCTCTTAGCGATAACCCCGAAAACAGCAGATTTTGCTTTGGCAGACTCAGAGAGCTCTTTGAAGAGATGAAAGGCGAACGCATTACCGGCCCGGAATTCAGACATATCTCTATGGGTATGAGCCAGGACTATCAGGTGGCTATCGAAGAAGGCGCTACCATGGTCCGTGTTGGCACCGCCTTATTCGGCGAAAGAAAACCACAGCCGGAAATCTGATCTAAACCGTTTTGACTCTTACTCCGATATTCGACACCTGTGTGAACCGTCACTCGGTTTTTTTCTGTCAGGCATTGACTGCTTATTTCAGCTTTGAAAAAGGCAAAAATCAACTTATTTCGCGTCACAATTCTTCTGCAATACCTGCCAGATTTTTATTTTAAATGTGAACTTTTTCCCTTCTTATGTTACTACTATACGGAACATTAAAATTCCCGGCAGGTTGATAATATATGCGAAAAGGTGAGCAGGCAGAAATATTGGAAAAGTTCTATCAGCTTCATGGCCAGGCGGTCATGCGGTTTTTAGCCAGGCGGGTTACATATCATCAGGCTTGCGACCTATTTCAAGATGTCTTTCTCGCCGCCGCAAATAATACCGAAAAACTCATCGCCGCCAGATCTCCTGGAGCCTGGCTACTGGCTATCGCCCACAACCTGTTGTGTAATTATTTCAGAGATAAACGAAATGTTGTATCTCTGACTGAATCTATACCTGCAAAAGAACCTGATACTAATATATTTATCACCTCGGTGGCTGAGGCGATAAAGTTACTGCCACAAAACAGTCAGGAGATTATGCTTCTTCGCTGGTATGACCAGTTGACCTATGAAGAAATTGCTCTTGTACTCAATATCCCCATTGGCACTGTTCGCAGTCGCCTGCACAATGCCATCGTGAAATTAAGAAAGATTATGGCTCAAGAGCAGGGCGAAATACATCTTTAGATGTTGGCCAACATGATACTGTAACTTTTAGCTATGGAGGAAAATATATGGAACGCGAACTTATAGCTGCATTATTACTCGATGATAAACTGGGTAATCTCTCAGATACCAGTAGTAACTTACTCACTCGTTTTATCGACGGGAATTATGAATATGAAATATTAGCCAATGAAATTAACCAGACAGTTTCAGCCGTAGAAAGGTCGCTGGCTGGGGATCATACCTTTGAACTGCCCCCTTTGAAATTTCAGACTGCACATACAATCAATAAAACTGCTTTAAGACTCTTTGCCACTGCCGCTCTTGTTCTGTTTGCTATTAGTCTGTTATATCTCTGGCCAGATAATACCTCCCCGGCGGTTAAGCCGCAAGTGGGGCAGGTGGCTTCCGTTTCCTCCCTGCCTCAACCTGAAT
>JAFGDI010000144.1 GCA_016932145.1 Sedimentisphaerales bacterium | reverse complement strand
GGTTTGCTCGGGCGGCCTGACCCTGATAGTCGATGAGTAGCTGCCGGGAATTATCTGAGAGTATAGCCGGGACGAATAATATGAACGGGCTGGCCAGGGGAGCGATATAGCGATTATTTCGGCCTATGAGAAACGCTGCAGCCAGACTTATGCCCGCGGCCAGGGCGGTATAAAGCAATAAAGCTCCATAATTACCTGAAAATACAATGTTTATAGGCAGGTCATTATTGTTGTACAATATGTCAGTATTGATCAGCCAGGACAGAGCCGCCGCCGCAGCTATGACAATGGTGATCCTTATCTTTGTTAGTATGTGTAGTTTCATAGGTTATAGCATAATCATTATTACATATACTGGCAAGATATTTTGTTAAGCCCGTTGTGGAATAATGTCACACATTTATGAAATATCAATAGGTAATTGTTCCGGTTCCTTTACTGTTTCTGGCTTGCTTGTGCCTCTTTCTGCAATTCAGCCCGGAGTTTTACTATAGCTTCTAGTGATCATAGTTTTTAAGGATCAGATCTCGCAGTTGTTCAGGCGTGTGCTGGCTGAACAGTTCTAATTGTTTTTTAAGAACCTCTTCCTGGAACTCTTTCATCATTTCTATATTATGTGCTTTGGCGTAGTAGTAGGCGGCGAGATTATGCTTAATGGTATCAATTGCGGTCTGGCGGAGTTTTTTGAGTTGTTCGCTGTCAGCGTTGAGCCACTTTTCCTTTTGGTCATTCATGATCTTTTTGCCATATTCTTCGGCAGTGAGGGTTTTAGCAAGCTGCATATTGTCAAGTTCTTCGCTACTAAAGCGTTTTATTTTGTAATTGCCGTCGGCATCTGGTATGACCACAATAGTTTGTGGTATATTATTAGTGTTAGTGCTGTCAGCGTTCACGATGGTTAGTACCGCAAAACTGCCGTTATCATGTGGGAATATCTCGACTATCTCCGGGCTTTTGGCTCTGATATAGTCCAGTTCCGGGTTACCTTCATTGATTAGCTGCTGGAGTCTTTGCTTGTGCTGGTCATTTTCGATATAAATGCAATCCATAATCCCGGCGGTGTCTTGAGCCTGTACTGCGGTAATGAATCTGCGGACAGTGGCAAGTATCTGCGGGTTGGCTGACTGCAATACGCCGGCGTTGTCATTTTGTCTATACAGATTGATACGCTTGCCATATATAATCAGTTCCAGACTGTCGTGGTCGTTTATATAGCAGGGGTAGTGGTCGTTTATTAGTATGCGGTTATCACCTTCAGCGATATAAGAAAGCTCCGATACTCCATCATCAGTATTGCTTTCCAGAATAACATATTTATCAGTTCGGAAATCAAGCATAACTTCAATACTGGAATTGGTATCCATACCGTACCATTTACCCAGCAGTCTGGCGGTAAGCCCGGCATCAGTATTGCTTTGGGGCTGGCTGTCAGTGCGTTGCAGAGTTAATTTCACGCCACGGTCATTGTCAAGAAGGATAAGTTCATTGGCCAGCTCGTTGGTATTTAGATAACCCACGAGCATGGAGCCATCTACAGCAAAGTTTACTTCAATTCTGCCGTTGCGGTCTATGGTATATTCCATTTCATTGATACGGTCAAAACCGTTGAATATGCCCTCGAAGATGAAATTGCTGGCGGTTTTGAAATCGAATGTTCCCTCGTATTCTTCGGCCTCGGCATTTTTCACATCGACTATCTGCCATTTACCCAGCAGATCAGGTAATCCGGCAGTTTCTTTTTTTGTCGCTGGAGTGTCAGTTTCAACCTTTTCCAGTACCATTTCAAGTGTGCTATCTGGTTTTATTTCTTTAAGTATAAGCTTTCCATTTTCGATGATTCCTTCTCGTATTCTTAATTCTCCTGGTATGTGTCTCATGTATAGCGTGATCTTGTTGTCTGATATTGTGTAAGTTCCGGGGATGGGAGGTGTATACATTCCATCGAAGTTTAGGTATTGCTCAGACACTGTTTCGTCAGGATTGAAATCAATAAATCGATATTTTATTGATAGGCTGCTTGCTATGCCGTTATCAGCTTCTTTCCCATTTACTTTCACACTAACGCTTTTCCATTTACCCAGCAGGTCAGACAGTTCTATGGCAGAAGCGTTTCCAGTTGATACGGCAGCGGGGATATTTACTTGTCTGAATACGACCTTAGTATGGGTATCATTATCCATCAGATCCATTGTGCCATCATTATTGACGAAACCTGACAATTGCTGACTTGGGTCGGAATCGTTTGTAACTTTTATACTGCCGTTATTGAGAGTATAACTGCCAATGGTATGTTTAGGGCCATCAGTGTTTTCGACATCGATCATGAGCTTATTGCCGGGTTTGAAGTTAATAACTGCTGTAGATATATTGGCAGCCTCGTCACCACTGGCAGAGACCATTTCCCAGCGGCCGTTCAGTTCTTTTTCAGTAATCAATTTGGCCGTAGTGTCAGGCTTGACCTTTTCTAATTCCATTTCAAACTTATGATTTTGGTTGCTTTCTGTCAGCTTTATCTTACCGCTGTCGATCGTTCCTTGCAGCTTTCTTAGTTTTTGTCCGACTCCACCTTGCAGATATACCTCAAGTTGGTTGTCAGAGAGTGTGTAAGTGCCAGAGGGGCCAGATGTTTTAGTGCCGTCGAAGTGTAAATCTGCTTCTGTCAATGTCTCATCGGGCTCAAAATTAAGTCGAATGTTTTTGATGGGATAATCTTCTATGTTGGTTGTGTCTTTACCATCAAGTTTCATATAGACGCTTTTCCATTCGCCCAGCAGGTCAGACAAAGAGGCAGTAGAGAGAGCAGGTGTAGTTGGCTGTTGTTCTTCTACCTTTTTCATTATTATTTTGATGAAAATACTGTGAGAGACTAAATCGATAGTATCATTATCAAGGTAACCAACAAATAGTTTGTCGTTGTTGGCGTCATTGAATATGTCAATTCTGCCAGCATTGAGAGTATAGTTGCAGATAACATAATCAGCACCTGTGTTGGTATCAGCATCTATCAAGATTTGATTATTAGGTTTGAAGTCCAAAACCACATTGTCAATATCATCAGCATCTTTACCGCTTTTTTCAATCATTTCCCAGCGGCCATTCAGTTCCGTTACGCTGCCTGTGATGGCAGGTGCGTATGTAGGCCAGTCCTGAACTTTCTTCATGGTCGTATGCAGATCGCCATTGGCGGATGACAGATTCATGGTGTCACCGTTTATTGCTCCTGACATGACAAAGCCAGTATCGGTATTTGTGATCGAGATGATATTATTATCTATATTGTACGAACCGTAAATAGTAGCCGGGCCATTAGTCATTTCAGCTTCCAGCCTGACCATATTTTCAGATTCTACATAAATTTTAGCCGAACGATAGGCATCGGCTCTATCGCCGCTGATATCGGTTAATTCCCAGGTACTGCCAGCAAGGTCAGATATGTGGTCACTGTAATTGTCGGTCTGGGTTGTGTAATTTTGGGCCTTGCCTGTATTTATGTCAACTTTTACAACATCGGGGAAGTTTTTGCTGAAGCCGTCGATGAAGGTCTGGATGTCGTTTTCGCCCAGCCAGCAGTAATCTGAGAGTAGCCAGCTATTTTTGTTGTTCCGGGCAATAAAAAACAAGGCAGGGATATAGGGCTGGCCATCTTTTCTTGTGACATTGTTGGGGATGATTATGGCAAAATATTCGTTGGTATATATTTGGCCGGGGCTGGCATTTGAGAAATCGCAGGTGGCTACGAGCTTGTCAAAAAGAAAGTCGTAATAGCTGTAGTGATCGCCTTTGTCATAGCCTGATTTGAGTATGTCGATATAATTGCCAAGCGTAGGGATACTACCTTTGGTGTCAGGTGTCTTATAGGGTAGTGTACCTGGGTAATTATCTGGTCTGGTATCGTTGCCGATCTGTTTTTGGATTTTATTATCAAGTTCGCTAAGAAAATTTACTATTACTTCTCGGCTGACCTGATATCCTGTTTGTTTTTGTAAGTATTGAAGCAGTATGTCAGTATTTTTTTCCTGTCTTAAACTTGATACAAATTCCAATTGTTTATCTCGCCTGACCCACTTTGAACTGTTGATTTGCCATTGACCATTTTGGTCAGGAATTATAGCTGTGAGTAACTCATATTTGCAGCAGTCGAGTCTCATTATGTCAGGTGTTCCTGAGCAAATGCTATAAATACCGTACCTGGCTATAAGCCCGGCATCATCTGATATAGTGTTAGGAATATATCCAAATAATTTTCTTTTGAGATAGTTGATTTCATATTCAATATTTCGTTTGAGGGCTTCCTTGTCGTTGAATGTCAGACGCAGGGCTTGGCTTTCGGTATCGGCATTAGCTGTGAGGGTTGTCAGGGCGGTCTGGTCGTCAGCCTGTAGGGCGTTATAATATTGTTCCATAATGACAGAACCTGACGCGTATTCTTTGCCCCGATCTTCTTTCATCAGATTTATGCCTATATTAGATTTTGGCAGGTCAACTCCCTTGGCCATAGGCAGCAATACCGCCGCCAGAATTACCACGCCGGTTATGCTTATCCAGCTTAGTCTGGCTGATTTGGGGAAGGGGCGGGAGATTATGTGTTTGATGCGGTCTTGCAGTGCGGTTTTGGATTCTACTACGCCGATGAGTCTCAGGCTCAGGTGGGGGCGGGTGAAGGCTATTTCCGCTATGTCGATCAGGGTGGTACAGTAGCTCTTTGACTCGCTGCCGAGTTTGGTCAGTACCATTTCATCGACGGCTTTTTCACGAATACCGCGGATAATGGCATTGGCGACCCAGAGCAGCGGGTTGAAGAAGTTGACTATTTGCAGGATGGTCTGGGCGAGATTGACCCAGAGGTCGCCGCGTTTAATATGGCATAGCTCATGGAGCAGCACGGCATGGAGTTTTTCATCTGACAGAGTCGCGACAAGTTCAGCGGGCATAAGCACAACTGGCTTATTGAGTCCGCAGGCGGCGGGGCTGAGCATATTGGCTGTTAGGCGCAGTTCGACGCTGCGATTCAGACCGACGGTATGCCGGGCGGATTCCAGGAGTGATAGAACTGCTGGTTCTGCTGCCGGGCGGCTCTGGGCGATGAGGCTTTTAACGAACCAATAGCGTTGTATCAGTAATACCGTCAGGATAAGTACGCCCACAGCCCAGCCCAGGAACAGCCAGCCTTTAACGCTAACTGGTTGCGGGGCAGGGGGTAAGGTAGCAACTACCGGCATAACCGTTTCTTTATTCTCAATAGCGGTAACAGCTTTATCTGCCGGCATTGACTGCACTTGTGTTACAAGGGGTGTATTTACCACTTCGGCCGGCATAGCTGAGTTACTCAATTGTGGCGTGGTGTCAACTGGTGTAACAGGTGCCACCTGAGCCGTTTGCGTTTTTGGTTGGCTGTGTTCCATACCAAACCAATAGCCCGCCCCGGTAGGTACGCTCAGTGTGGTCGGTAATACCAGCTTCACCAGTACCAGCATCCACATGCAGTAGCGAACGACAGCTCGCACCCGTTTGCGGATGAGCAGATCGGTGGCAAACAGAGCCACGATGAGAACGCTTGATTGAATGAGCATTCTTAAGCTGTTATCGCAGAACCAGTTACCGATACTATTGATAGTTTCGACCATTGTCATTTCAGACTTCCTTCCTTATTGTCTGGGAACGCCGAGCCCCAGCTCGGCAAACGATATTTGTGCCGGGTAGTAACCTGGCAATCCCAGTTATTATTTGAGTTTATCTTCGACCAGTTTCTTTAGAGCTACAATTTCCGATTTACTGAGTTTTTCATTATCGAGCAGGAATTGCATCATGGGTGTCATAGCTCCGTTAAAGGCCCTGGTGAGCATTTTGCGGAATTCGCCGGTTCTGGCCTGCTTCTGGCTGATGCACGGGCTGAATAATTGCAGATTCCTGATCTTTTCGATTCTGAGTAATCCCTTTTTGACCATTCGGTCCATGGTGGTCTTAACCGTACTATAGGCCCAGCCTTTACTCTCGGTGAGTGCCTCCTGCACCGTCCCGGCCGCACAAGGTGCATTATCCCAGACAACCTCCATTATGGCCCATTCCGCCTCAGTCATCTCGGTTTTTTCCATTTCGATATTATTTGTCATAATCACACCTGATCCATATATTTGATAGTTATAGAATGTTGACTACATGAATAAAATATATTCGACAAATGTAGAGTTGTCAAGCAGGAAAATAAAAAAAAGAGCCACCCGTTTGTTACAACGGCTGGCTCTTGATTTTTATCTGTGATTGGGTACTGGTCATTATTTAACAGGTTGTGGGCTGACACCCTCGAAGGTCATTTTTACGGGTTTTATAAAGCCGTTCTCATCGAAGATCATTTCATCTATACAGGTAACCCGGCTGTTTCCATCTCGTTCACCCAGAGGGCGACGGTGATATACGATGTACCATTTATCTGTGCCAGGTACATTTATACAGGAATGATGACCGGCACCAGTGGCGATCGAGGGGTCCTGCTTGAGTATTTTGCCAATTCTTTTGAATGGGCCAAAAGGTGAGTCGGCAATGGCGTAGGCAACAGAATAATCAGGGCCGGTCCAGCCACCTTCCGACCACATAAAGTAGTATTTGCCGTCCTTAATGAACATGAACGGACCTTCAACATAGTTCTCCGGGGTTATTTCCTTATAGATAGTACTATCTTCAAAGGGAACCAGGGCGGTGAAGTCAGCATTGAGTTTGACTATATTGCAATGCCGCCAGCCACCGTAGAGCATATAATAAGTGCCATCTTTATCTAAAAATATGAACTGGTCGATCGGCTGGGCACCATTTACCACATCATTGATCAACGGTTTGCCGATATGGTCTTTGTATGGGCCTTCCGGTTTATCGGCAACTGCTACACCAATGCCGCCAATTTCCCCAGGGTGAACATCGTTAGCACCGAAAAATAGGTAATATTTCCCGTCTTTAGAGATAACGCCAGGAGCCCACATGGCCTTATTAGCCCAGGTTACATCTTTTGAGGTCAGTATCTTTTCATGTTTGGTCCAGTTAACCAGGTCGGGCGAGGAAAAACAGTCAAAAAAGAGCTGATCTTCGTAGCGGGCCGAGTATGTCGGGTATATCCAGTATTTATCGCCATAGACTATCGCCTCCGGGTCGGCATACCAGCCGGGGAATACCGGGTTGCCGGCTTTTACGACGGTCTTTTGACTATCAGGTGCATCCTGAGAGTCAACAGCATACAATATATTACCGGTGTAACACATTGCTATACATGTTATTAGGGTGAATAATCCTTTTTTCATCTGTGTGTTTTACTCCAAAATTACAATTCTAATTTATACCAAAGCACTATCATTCTATGCTACGATCTAATGGTTCCTATTATAACCCTGTTTGTTCTGTCAACAAGGGGTAAAATTGATCGGAGCCCTGCAAAACCATATTTTTCTTTTTTTTAACCATTATTTTAATTTTTTTCTTACAATTTCTTCGAGATTGTACAAGTAATAATAGAAGTTATAAACGATCATAGCAGGAATCTTTAATAGATATGAAAGAAGCAGACCCAAAAAACGCAAGATTTATCAGGCTTTATACAGGTATTCAGGCCAGGTTGTATTCTTATATATTGGGTATGGTTCATAACCGCAGTGATGCTGATGAGCTATTACAGGAGACTTCGGTGGTGCTGTGGGACAGTTTTGAAAAATACGACAGTAATTACAGTTTCAGTGCCTGGGCTTTTGGTATAGCCAAAAATAAGATATATGAGTATCTGCGGGAGAATAAGGAATCCAAGAAACTGTTTTCAGATGCGGTTTATGAGCAGATAGCTCGGGTGGCTGACGATTCAGGCGATGATATTCTTGACCGCCTGGAAACGGTAAAGAAATGTTTCAGTAAGTTAAAAAAGTCAGATATGACTTTAATGGTATATAAGTATTACAGTAACAAGTCGATCAATCAGATATCGGATTTAACCGGCAGGTCAGGCAATAGTCTGTATAAAACATTTACTCGTATAATTGTCCAGTTGAGAAAGTGTGTTGGATATCAGATGCGGACAGGAGATTATAATGTCTGACGAGCGCAGGGAATATGTTATAACAGAACTCCTTATGCGTCTGCTGGAAAATGACCTGGACGATAAGGCAATAGCATATATAAATGACTGGCTGGCCAATGAGCCCGGAGCGGCGGTATTTTATTGGGACTTTGTTAAGGACTATGCCGCGATAAAGATGCATATGGAAGGTCAGTTATCAGGAGCTGAAAATGATAATCTGGTATCTGATGCCGGGGTGAGTGACCTGTTGATAGCATCTTTGTCGGAAGCAGAATGTAATTCGCCGGCGGTAGAGAAGCAATGTCCGCTTATCAGTCAGGAGCCAGCTCCAGTTGTGCGTAAATTGTCAGGATTTGATAAATTCAAGAAGATGCACAGAATATACCATGCTACGCTTTCTGTGGCAGCGGTTTTATTGTTAATGTTGCTGGTATATTCTCAGGTTTTTCCGCCCAAATATTGTTATCCGGCGGCAACCCTTACCGAGCAGGTGACGGCTGTATGGTCAGACAGGTCAGAAATAATTGATACCGATAACCGGCTTTTTACCAATACTGAGCCGTATATACTGGAAAATGGGCTGGTTAAACTTGTTTATGAGCAGGGTGTAGAGGTGATTATAGAAGCCCCGGCAGAATTTACAGTAGATAAGCAAGGTCTGACCCTTAACTATGGACAATTATATTCTACGGTCAATCAGGCAGGGCAGGGCTTTTATATAGCTTGTCCTAATGCCAGATATGTTGATCTGGGCACGGAATTTGCGGTTGCGGTTAATAAGGCCGGTTCATCTGAATTACATGTTCTGCTGGGCAAAGTGCAGATGGCTGCCGGGCTTGGCGGTAAGAGTATGTGTACCAGGACAGTGTATGAAGGCAGTGCAATGGCATTTGATAACCGTAATGGCAAAGTAGAAAGTATTGCCTTAAGAGGTAATGATTTTGCCCGCGAAATTGAGTCAGGTACTAAGATGGTCTGGCGTGGACAAAAGAGTATAAATCTTGCCGATATTGTCGGTGGCGGAAATGGATTTGGAACTGGCCAGATCGAAGTTGGTATTTATCCGCAAACTGGTATGGTGGTGAATCAGTATTATGGCTTAACTGATCGGTCAGACTCAATTTATCACCTTGTCGGCGGAAATAGTTTTGTTGATGGCGTTTTTGTGCCTGATGGCGGCAATGGCCCTGTTATAGTAAGTTCGGAAGGCCATGAAAATGCTGACATGATTGACACTAATGGCACATTCTGGGGTTGTGTGCAAAATGGCGGTATTCATTATCATCAGGGAGAACTGAAAAAGCACAGTCTGAGATTGTCCGGAGTTTCTTATGGTGATAAGGATAATGCTGCTATTTTAATGCATGCAAGTCAGGGAGTGACATTTGACCTTAAGAAGATAAGGCAGTCAGTTCCGGGTTTAGAAATAGATAAATTCACCGCTCTGTGCGGCATGTCCGAAACCGTATATGACCAGAGTATTTTTATCAGTAAAGATCCACTTCAGCGTGATAGCAATACTCAGCCAGAGGGCTTTTTTTATGTTCTGGTTGATGGAAAGACAAGGTATGTAAGTGACCTGGTTTGTCCTGCTGATGAGCCGAAAAATATTGAATTTGGTATAAATGATAATGATCGTTTTCTTACTCTCATTGTCTGCGGTTCAGGTAATAATGCTTATATCTGGTCATTGTTTGCCAGGCCGCAACTGCATTTTAATATTGAGTAATCGCTTTGGATTGTCATTAAATATTTGAGAATTAGTGTGCAGTTATTATATAAGTGCATACAGGTTATATTATTTGTGTACAGATTACTAATAGGAGAGGAAGGAGTGTGAGTAAAAATCTTTTTAAGTTATTTTAGAGTCTGAGAAGTTAATTGATCCAGTGTAGGATCGATTGCATATTATTTCTTTTGAAAAGGGAGTAACAATGAAAAAGTTAAGTTTGGCTCTGGTTGGTCTTTTAACTGGTTTTTCTGGAATTGCTAATGCGACATTAGTGCATAAATACACATTCAATGAGGCGGGGACAGCGGCTGACTCAGTTGGCAATGCTGACCTGACTATTAATGGTAATGCAACAGTAGCAGGTGGTCAATTGGTATTGCCCGGCGGTGGCACCAGGGCGCATAACGCCAGTGCTGCTGCGGCAGCTCTTTCTGAACTGGCCGCGACTATCAATGGCTCTACGGCCATTACTATGGAAATGTGGTTTACGCAAAGCCAGGATAGTAACTGGTCGAAGGTGTTTATGGCCGGACAGGGCTTTGGTGATAATTATATGGATATCACGCCTCGTCGCGGTAATAACAATAATGTGTGCAGTATAGCTTTGAATCTTGGCAGTGGCGAAAGTGCCTTGTCTTTGACTGATACTGGGGCAATAGCAAATAATACTGACTATTATGTCGCTGCTGTCTGGAATCAGGCAGCCAATACTATGCAGATGTATCTTGCTAAAGCAGGTGAACCAGCTACTGCTGTTACTATGAGCAGGAGTATGGACGGTAAGGCCCTTAGTGCCCTGATCATAAATGAGTTTTATCTTGGTTCTGCAGTTCAGTTTGGTGATGGCGATTTCCGGGGCAGGATAGATGAATTCAGGATCTATAACAATGCTCTGACAACAGCCGACTTTGATGCCAGTTGTCTGGCAGGTCCGGAAATATCTGTAGCGAATACTCCAGGTCCTGCAAATAATGAAACCCTGGTGTTTGTAGATACCGATCTGCAATGGCAGGCACCTAATGCTTATACTGTTGATTCATACAATATTTACATTGGTGATGACCCTAATATGGACGATGCTGCCAGAACTGTCTGGGCAGCTACTTCTATTACCCCTGCTACTGATATGGGTTATGCTCTGGCCAATGACATTAAGTACTATTGGCGAGTTGACGCCCTTGAACCTAATGGTCTCAATCAGATAGTTCATACTGGCGATGTGTGGACCTTTACCACTGTACCGCCAGTTCCGGTTATTACTTCAGACCCGGTAAGTCAGACAGTTAATGCCGGTGCTGTTGTCAGCCTGGGGGTAACAGCTTTGAATGCCGATACCTATACCTGGTATCAGTCTTTGGATACGATAGTAGATGAGGCTGACGCTGTTGTTGGTTCTGGCCAGTCTGTTCAGGTTGCAATAGACGGCATCGCAGATGAAGGCTGGTATTACTGTAAGGCTTCTTCAGTTATAGGAAGTGACACCTCGGCTATGGCTCGAGTTATGACAAAGAGACTTGTAGGCTGGTGGCCATTAGATGGTTCATTAGAAGATGCTATTGATACAGAGATCACAGGTGCTCCTTCTCGCGATGGTTCGGCTGAGACTACCAATTTTGTAGATGGTATCAGTGGTCTGGGCTATAAATTCCTGGGTGATGGCAAGGTAGTTACCATTGCCGACAGTGTAGAGTATTATAATTTCTATACTTCAGGCGTTACTGTAAGCTGCTGGGTAAGTGATCAGAACCCATCGATCTGGGATACAGTTGTTTCAAAAGAATATAATCGTAACCCTGATTGGGCTGTTGCCAGCGGCTATTTCCTGGCTCGCAGTGATTTCGGCGCCGGTGCTTTTGGTATTCGCAGAAGTGAGGTATTGTCTCAGGGTAATCTGGTGTCAACTGGCGATGGCAGTTGGCATTTGCTGACAGGTGTATTTGACAGTGACAGTAAGAAAATGCGCATCTATGTTGATGGTGCTTTCAAGTCAGAGTCAAATGCTGACCCGGCTACCTTCAATCAGACCAATCTGGCTCCGCTTATTTTTGGTGCTGAAAGTACTGATGGTATTATTGGCAGTTCCAGTGGTATGATTGATGATGTCAGGATATGGAGCTATCCACTGGATTCATGGCAGGTAGCTCAGCTTTATGTTGACCTTGTTGATGCTGTTATTTGTGTTCAGACACCGGCAGGCGACCTCGATGGTAACTGCCAAATTGACCTGAATGACTTTGTGGTTATCGCTCAGAACTGGCTTGAGAGCGGTAATGTTAAATCTGCTAATCTTCAATAAATTCCAATCTCCACATATGTGGACCTAACTAAAGTATGCCTCGACACCGGGGCATACTTTCTTTTTCGTAGAGACGCATGATTATGCGTCTTATAAGTCATTCCATGTCGGTCTGTATTTGAGAGACGCATAATCATGCGTCTCTACATTACCTGTGACCGTGAACGGTTACTTTTTTATTGTGTATAGGAGTATTTGTATATGAAAGTGTGTAGCATACTGTTATTAGCTGTAGCTGTCTGTGTTTATGGTCAGGCTATTGCGAATAATTCACCTGACTCTGGTTATATATTTAATCGCGAGCCACTTATAGTCAAGCCTTATACTGAGCTGCCTTTAGGGACGATCGCTCCGGAAGGCTGGCTCAGAGATGAGCTTGAGCGCATGGCCAAAGGCATGACAGGTAATCTCGACAGGTGGTATCCTGAGGTCTGTGGGCCGCGAAATGCGTGGCTTGGCGGCGATGGCGACACCTGGGAACGCGGGCCTTACTGGATCGATGGTCTGTATCCACTGGCCAGACAGCTAAATGATAAGCAGCTTATAGCCAAAGCTATGGAATGGGTTGAATGGACGCTAAATAATCAACGGGAAGATGGCTATATTGGCCCGCGTGAGCTTCGCAATGAGGACAGGAACCGTCCGGCTCCGCAGGGAGCCCAGATATATGAGGAAGATGACTGGTGGCCGCGTATGGTTATGCTCAAGATATTGCAGCAGCATTATCTGGCTACTAATGACCAGCGGGTTATTGAGGTTATGACCAGATATTTTAAATATCAGCTTGCTAATTTGCCTTCAGCACCGCTTGAAGCCGGGTCAGATGGTAAGGGCGGCAGTTGGTGGGCCAGGCACCGGGGTGGCGATAACCTTATGTCAGTTCTCTGGCTCTATAATGTTACCGGCGAAAGCTGGTTGCTGGAACTGGCCGAACTGATTAACAAGCAGACGCTGCCCTGGACAGACCTTTTTTTAGATGGTCATGCTCTGGCTACTCAGGTTGATAAGCCATTTAATCCGATCTCTAACCCTGATTTCCACTGTGTGAATCTGGCGATGGGCTTTAAGACACCTGTGATACGCTATCAGCAGGACAAGGATAAGAGGCATATAGAAGCTGCTCACCGGGCCTTTCGTGATGTGACTGCCTGGCAGGGTCAGCCGCATGGTCTTTATGGTGGTGATGAGGTTATGCACGGGCCGGGTCTTGACCGCGGCAGTGAACTTTGTACTGCGGTAGAGGCAATGTATTCGCTGGAGAAGATGGTAGAGATAACAGGCGATATTGCTTTTGCTGACAGGCTTGAGAGGATTGCCTTTAATGCTCTGCCGACTCAGGTTATGGACGATCATACAATGCGTCAGTATTTTCAGCAGGCAAATCAGGTTGAAATATCTCGGGGGGATCGCTCCTTCCGTGATGATGGTGGTTTGCGGCTGGTTTATGGCCTGTTGCACGGTTACCCTTGTTGTACCTGTAATTATCATCAGGGTTGGCCCAAGTTCGTGCAGCATATGTGGCTTGCTACTGTTGATGGTGGTTTGGCAGCCATGCTCTATGGGCCTTCGACGGTAACTGCCATGGTTGCCAATGGCAGCGAAGTCACAATAAAAGAACAGACAAACTATCCTTTTGAAGAAACTATCGTCTTTACAATTGCCAGTGCTACCTCCGTGACATTTCCGCTGCATTTGCGTGTGCCGGGCTGGTGTCGTGAAGCTCAGGTTAGTATCAACGGTAATATCCAGCAGACCACCAGTGCCGGCAAGGTAATTGTTCTGGATCGAACCTGGAATAATGGTGATGTGGTTGAACTGTCTTTGCCTATGCACCTTTATCGTTCTACCTGGTATGAAAACAGCGTGGCTATCGAACGCGGGCCGCTGGTCTATGCCTTGCGGCTGGAAGAAAAATGGTCTGAAGTGGTATATCCTGCACCAGATGAAGCCGGGCCGGAGTCTGTGCATCGCGGCTATAGAGAGGTTCATACCGATTCGCCCTGGAATTATGCTTTGCTGAGAAGTTCGCTAAATGATCTGGAAGCAAATGTTAAGGTCATAAAAAGCGATAAGCTGGCAGCTAATCCCTGGAATCTGGCTAATGCTCCCATTGAACTGCAAATGCAGGCGGTTAAACTTCCAGATTGGACTATATACCGCCGCAGTGCCGGACCTGTACCTCGCAGCCCGGCAGTTGACCCTCAGGACGCACAGATAGAAACTATCAGACTCATACCTTATGGCTGTACCACTTTAAGAATAAGCGGGTTCCCCTGGGTAGAGCATAGATAATAACTTCTGCTAACTCTGAACGGTTACAACTTTTGTTCTAATATCCTCATAAACAACAGGCAATAGCGGTATCAATTACCACTGCTGCCTGTTTTCTTTGGGGAATATGTTATCTTGGGTTTTAGTTGTTATTTTCCAGCAGGTAATCTTCCTTGTCTTATCTAAGATACTGTAATTAAGAGTCTTATGCGTTTTTTGCCTGCATTTGGTTCAGAGGTTGTTTTTGTCTGTTATTTTTTTTAATCTTTTGTAAATTCTTGCAAAACGGTCGTTCTATGAATATAATCCGGTTATGTTATTTGGAAAAAAGAACAATAAGCAGGCAGCAGATGGCGTTTTTTCAGGAAAAATGAAGAAAAGGTCAGGAGGCAGTCAGGCGGAGATCGACCTGGCCTGCCGGGATCTTATGCTTGCCAGCCTTGAGAGTATGCGAAAAGAGGTCATAAAGCGGCCAGAATCTCGACGGGCGTGTCTGGCGGATGAGTCTGTAGCCGGCTCCTCAGCAGGGTCACCGGCAGAGCAATTGTCTTGCCATGATGACTCACCCGCCCCAAATGTGGCAGAGCAGGCAGAAAAGCAGGTCGTCTGTAATTTTGCCAATGCCGGTAACGGCGATGGTGTTGTACCAGACACAGTCAGTGAGATCCGCGAGACATTTACTCGCTCTGCCTGTCCCGGGCCAGATAAGCAAAAGATTATAGATATGATAACGGCAGATGATATAAGGCGTGCCTTTTCTCTGGGCAAGTCAGATTGAGTCTGATTGTTGGCTTGACCCGGTCTGTTTTATGTTTTAAGTAATAACCGATTCTTTTGGGAGCTATTAATGGCCCAGTCAGAGATCAATAGAAAATGTCATTATAGCAATAGTTCAGCTATTATTTCTGACTTGCTCGGTGATAAGTATTTGCCTTCTGATATAGCAGGTGAAATGAATATTATAATGGTTGGCTTAAATTATAAGACAACTGCTATTGAATTGCGGGAGAAGTTTTCCTTTGATAGTGAGCAGACTATTGCCGCTTTGAATCTCTTAAAAGAGCGGTATCCTGCTTGTGGTTTTGTTTTGCTTAGCACATGTAATCGGGTAGAGCTTTATTGCTCTGTTGATCGTGATATGGTATTAACCCCTGATAAGCTGATCCGGGAACTGGTCATGCTCAAAAGTAATGCAGAGGGCTTAATATTACACGATTCCATTTGCTGCTATACCGACAGAGAAGCGGTAAGTCATCTATTAGAGGTGGCCAGCAGTCTTGACAGCCTGGTCTTAGGTGAATCACAGATAATAGCCCAGGTGCGAGATGCCTATTATGCTGCTTCTCGTGCCGGAGCAACTGATAAGGTATTGAACCGCCTGTTTCATTGCGCCTTTACCTGTAGTAAGGAAGTATATTCAACTACTTCTATTGCCCAGCGTCGGGTAAGTGTGGCTTCTATTTCCGTCTATCAGGCGGCGAGAGTTCTGGGTGAACTTGCCAGTCAGAAGGTGGTGGTGGTTGGTGTGGGCGAGATGGGCGAACTGATAATTCGCCATTTGCAAAATGCCGGTTGTCGGCAAATAACTGTTGTTAATCGCACCTTGCGTCGCTCTCAATTATTGGCCGAACGCATGGGTTTGAATTATGCTCCCTGGTCAGATATAAAAGTGGTAATGGCCGATGCGGACCTTATAATAGCTGCGGCAAATGCCGGTGACCAGATAT
This sequence comes from Sedimentisphaerales bacterium, assembly GCA_016932145.1. Lineage (GTDB taxonomy): Bacteria > Planctomycetota > Phycisphaerae > Sedimentisphaerales > SM23-30 > JAFGDI01. The sequence goes on along the minus strand of JAFGDI010000144.1, from coordinate 1,350 downwards.
TTGACAGTTCTTATTTGCCATTGGCCAGTGTTTCAGATAAGGTTATAATCGATATTGCCGTCCCGCGTAATTTTGCCCCGGCGGTTGCCGCTTTACCTTACCTTACTTTGTATTGTATCGATGATCTCGCAGCCGCTGCCAGTGATAATATGCAGGCCAGGCAGGAAGATATCGAGCAGGCCCGTCAGATAATCAGCGATGACACACAGAGCTTTATCGAGTGGTTTGGCGTTATGGATGTCGGACCGATGGCAGGGCGGCTCAGAAATAAATTTCAGCAGATGGCCCGGGAGGAACTCGCAAAACTTTATGCCTGCCTTAAGCCGCTTGATGAGACTTCACGCCAGCAGATAGACACTTCGGTCAATCGTCTGGTGAATAAATATTTGCACAGTATGGTTAATGGTTTTTATCAACATGCTCGTGATGTTGACCCTAAAACCGTAATTAAATTGATAGATCAGATAGTCAGTCAGGAGCACAGGTAAGTTCAAAACCTGAGAATGACCCGGTGCCTGCTGCTAATTGGAGAACCAGAAGTGATAGCAATAGAAAATGTATTAAAAGAGAAGTATTGTGGTCAGCCTTATGTAATTGCTGAGGCGGGGGTTAATCATAATGGTTCGGTTGAGCTGGCTCTTGAACTTATCGAGGCTGCGGTTAAGGCTGGCGCTGATTGTGTCAAATTCCAGGCTTTTTCTGCCAGTGAGCTGGTAACTAAAGATGCGGCCAAGGCCAGTTATCAGGTTGACAAAGCCAATCCGCAACAAAGCCAGTTCCAGATGTTGCAGCAGCTTGAGCTGGATATGGCTGATTTCCTCACGCTTACCGACCACTGTAAAAAGCGTGATATTGACTTTCTGGTGACACCTTTTTCTATTGGCTGGGCCCGGGAATTGCTTAATTGCGGCCTTAAATGCTTTAAGGTCAGTTCCGGGCATATTACCTCGATCGATTTTCTCTGTGAGCTGTCCTCGCTGGGCCTGCCAGTAATATTATCTACTGGCATGAGCAGTATAACTGAGGTTGCCGCAGCCGTTAATGCCATAACTGAGGCTAATGGCCAACTGGCTTTATTGCACTGTGTGAGCCTGTATCCTACACCATTGGACAAAGTTAATTTGAGAGCTATGACCACATTGCATAAACAGTTTGGCCTGCCGGTTGGTTTTTCTGACCATACGGTAGAGACTTTTACCGGCGCCCTGGCTACTGCCGCCGGTGCGGTTATAATTGAAAAGCATCTTACTCTTGATAACAGCCTGCCCGGCCCGGATCATGCCGCTTCTCTTAACCCGGCGGCCTTCACTGATTATGTAAGCCAGATCAGAACAGCCGGTCTTATTATGG
>JAFGDI010000143.1 GCA_016932145.1 Sedimentisphaerales bacterium | reverse complement strand
GCTACATGAGGCTCAAAAGTCCACATTGTCTGACTATCATCCTGAATACAGAGGCCTGACTGTGTGACATAGCTGGTGTAACTACTACGCTGCTGATATACCCATTTAGCCGGATCTGTATAGTATTGCCAGATACGATGATAGAATTCACGAGCTAAACCACCAATAGCATTAACATCCTTGGTATCAGTCCAGCCCAGCCCGCTGATAGTCAGCCCGCCAACATGTTCTTCCGGACATAAAAGCACTACAGAGCGGCCCATTCTTTTAGCCTGTATAGCAGCCGTAATACCAGAACAACTGCCGCCATAGACAACTATGTCATACACCTGACTGGCCGCCTCTGAAATGGCAGGCAACCCAATTACAGACATCAATATCGACATTACTAAAACAGAAAATCTACTCATCTTCACAAATTACCTCTACTGATTTTCAGAAAATAGCGGGCATACATTTAATTGTACGCCCGCCAGAATTAGCGTAACCGTTCAGTAATTTTCCTGAACAACGATCATCAGGCAAATACCTGTTACATTTAACTTTTTATTTCAGAAATACATAATAATAAAACTGCTACATATTAACAATTATTTACCGGTATTTCTCCGACGCAAAACTCCGACAGCACCTAATGCCAGCGACACTAAAGTAACTGGCTCAGGAACTACAGTTAAAGAAACAGCGTCAAGATATACCGCTGTACCATCTATAGTGCCGCCATCCTGACTGCCATCAATTGCTCTGATCTTCACCATCAGGCTCTGAGCGTTTTCCGGAACAATAAAATCCTGACTAAATAACTGCCATGTAGTAGCAGAAAGGACCGGAGTTGCAGTTTCTTCATCGCCATCAAAAGCAACAAAAGAAGGCTGCGATATCTCAACACCCTGACCATCCATAAATTTCAGGGATACATCAACTAAATCGCCGGGTTCATCAATCATCCAATTTGCATTGGTGTCGCCCAATGCCTGAAATGAAAGATTAAGTTCAGAACCGGCAACAACAGATACCGTCTGGTGGATCATGCCATAGCTATTTCTGGCAGCGATCTTCATACTATAATCACCGGCATAAACAGGTGTATTCTTTGCCGCAAAATACACAGCCGTTGCGGTACTGGGCTTATAGGCTGTCCAGTCTGTAGGCATATATGGCGAAGCAGAAGTGCCTTCGCCTGTAACAGACTCAAAGCCAGGATTTACGATCAAATTAGCCTGAGCACCAGCAACCAGACACAGCAGAGAACTAACCAACAATAACTTCTTCATAATATCATTCCTTTATATAGGGGTTAAAGAATCAGTAAAATACTAAAGATAAACCCTATCTGCTTTCTCTCTTTTATTCTCTTTTGTTAAATTTGTATAAAGCTGGTGGCACAATCTGGCCACCAGCCTGAGAAAAGGAAATTAACGGCCTTGATACATACCACTTTCCAACCAAGCCTCAGCAATCAGAGCAAAATCAACTATATTGATAACACAGTCATCATTAAGATCATTTGCCGGCCTGGCAGATGTAAGACAAACTTTCTTGCCTGTATAGTCATAGTAAAGATCTGCTACTTCAAGTTCATTCATCGGGTAGTTATACATTCTGACAGCATCAATAGCGCCATTGAGATAACCTGTACCAAATCTCTTTTTGCCTATTCTGAGATCGTTAGCAGCTTTTCTGGTACCGGCAGGACCATTGGCCAGATAGTTTTCCATCTCGCCGTCAACATATATAGCCATTTCACCAGTAACATGGTCACGAGTAGCAACACAATGATGCCATTGATCATCGTTAATAGCGGCTGTAGAAACAATAGTAGTATCAGGATTACCAACACCAAAGGCCAGCTTACCACTTAAGACGGTAGTGCCAAAATCATTTACAGTACCGCTCATTTCGCCATCGATAAGACCAATACCATTAAACCACTGACCGGTACCACCAACAGAAGTGGTCTTAACCCAGTACTCAATAGTAAAGCTATTATAGACCACCCAGGGCATAACAGCAAACTGTGTAGTACCGTTAAACGAAACTGCATAATCGCCAACTACGCCAGGCACATAAACCAAAGCCTCAGTATTGGAAGGTGTAGCGTGATTTGTGCCAACTACATCCAATAATGAATTTTCCATTGGATATGACAGAACTATCTGGCCAACTTCAAGATAAGCCATTGCAGTATTAACGGTAGTAGCACTGGCATTAACAGCCGAACAGTAATAGTATCCCTGTGAGCTGATAGTAGCATCTGTAAGAGTAATACTATCAACAGTAGAGCTAAGCTCAACATCTTCGCCATAAATATTATCAGCGGAATAGTACCACTTATAAGTCATGGCAGTTGGGCTCTGGAACTCAGCCTCCATAGTAAAGTCATCACCAACACTAATGAGTCCACCAGCGGGACTGGTAATTACAACTGGAATAGAGGCTATAGACTCTAATGTCCACACAGCACCATAAATACTGTTAGGGTCAAGACTTGACGGCTGGCTCTGATTAAGCACCATAGTCTTTTCCTGACCGGTTAGTACATCGACGACCTGCCACTTATAGGTAGCGTCAAATTCAAGTGTCAGTGGTCCAAAAGTTGATGCCGGGTCACTGCCAGGATCACCAGTAGCACCGATATAGTACAGATTGGGGTCTGTCTCAGAGCTCATAAATACATATTGATCAACAATATCTGTCAGAGCTATGCCTTCTATATTTGCAGCCTGCCAGGTAAGGGTTGCATTAACTGTATTATTTACCAGATCGGCTGTCTGCTCAACTATCGGTAACATTGGTACCGGACCACTTGTCAGTGTAATGTCATCAATATAGACACCTGTACCATCTATAGTACCACCATCAACAGAACCATCGACAGCGCGTATTTTCAGCATTAGAGAAACTGCATTAGCCGGGACATCAACATCAACTGAAAACTGCTGCCAGTCAGGATTTGTCAATATCGGCGTATCTGTTTCCGGGTCAGCATCAAAGGCAACAAAACCCGGCTGAGAAATTTCAGTTCCATTGGCATCCATAAACTTAAAATTGACATCAACAATATCACCAGGCTCATTCATCATCCAGTTACCCGTAACAGCTAATGCCCAGAATGTCATATTCAGGCGTGAACCAGCCGGAACACTTACTGTCTGATGGATAAGACCGTAGCCATTCCTGGCTGCAACTTTCATTGACAGGACACCATCGTGTGCGGCTTCATTTTTAACTGCAAAGTAAACACTACCGACACCGGCCGGCGAAAGATATGTCGTCCAGTTATCCATATCAGACTCAAAACCAGGATTTAATACCATATTGGCCTGAGCTGCAGAACCTGCCAGCATAGCCAAACACCAGAATACCAACTTTTTCATATTCTTATTCCTTCCTAAAAAAATAACAACAAAATTCAGACTCTATTTTTCCATAAAACATAATAACCGTGCACTGCTATTATGTTATCTATGATCACATTGACGCCCCTACTCTGCAATAGTCGGGTACAATCCACATTCTAACCAGTTAACTGCCAGAGCGGCAAAATCGTAAAGGTCGATCTGACAATCTGCATACGACTTACCAGCTCCTTCCGGACCACCCAGGTCAACCCAACTGGCATAATTATCCAGGCATATACTAACCGGCTCATCAGCCCCGCGATTATACAAACCGATCACCTCATATTTATTAAGAGCATAATTGTAAAATTTCAGCTCATCTAATTCACCGCTAAAGCAGTTTTCAATAGTTCCGCCCCGGTTCAACGCGCCAATTGTCATTGCCTGCTGCCAGGGAGAAAAGACAGCAGTATTACTCAGCCAGGGTGTCTGGCAGATAATTTCACCATCGTAACATATCGCTACTGAAGCATTTAACTGCCAGCTTACGGCGAGAAAATGCCATTTACCATCATTAACCGCACTAACGGGCAACTGAAGCTGAACCAGAGAATCATCATCAGAGCGAAGATGAAAATAAACCTGCTCTGCTGATTGCAAAGAAATATTAAAACAGCTCAGATCTGTACTATTATAACAGCCAGCCAAAGCTCCAGTACCAGCACCTGTACTACGCAGCCAACAGGCAAATGTCCCGGCATATAAACCCATCTCACCGGCAGGTACCAGACTATCGCCCGGATCGATACAGGATTCACCATCGAGAACAATACCATTGCCATCAACTCCAGTTGAATAATTCGCAGATACTACCTGGCCAGAAACTGCATTTTGCAAAACACCATAGCTATTACCGACACTATCACGCAAATCATCAGCAAAGCTATAGTGCAGCATTAAACCTGACACCCAGAGTTCTGCCAGAGCACTGGCCTTTTCCTGTCCATTCTGATCGCGTACTATGCAATAGTAACTGCCAATATCACTTACTCTGGCATTATCTATGACCAGACTGGCAGCGGCTTGTCCTTCAAGCAACAAGTTGCCAGACCGGTCATACCACTCATACCAAACTATCTCAGAATCACTTTGAGCCTGTACTGAAAATACAGCTGACTGGCCCTCGAGTACGCTTTGACTGTCAGGGCCAGATATATTTATACTCGAATCGGCTGTTGTGAATTTCCATACTGTACCAGTAATAGTATCTGCTGAGCTGGCGGGCGAATTATTTACACTGGCATCAACACGCCAGTAAACTGCCTTATTAGTGCCAAAGACAATCCCATTATCACCTTCCGGATAGACAGTTCCGGCAATATATTCACTGGCACCAAATACAGGCGTGCCCGGGTCTGCATTAAGTTCGTAAGCAACATGATATATATAATATCCTGTTATCTCCGGGTTAACTCCACCGCCGCCTGCCGGATCTGAACCAGGGGTAAAGTGCAAAAAGACTGATCCTGAACTTATCTCTGTGCTATTATGGGCGGGAACTGGGTCTGTAGCCGATTCTGCCACTAAAGCCAGTTCTACATCATCTATCAGAACAGATGTTCCATCAGCGGTATTACCATCAGGAGAACCATCAACAGCAACTATTTTAAGGAGAAACGAAACCGTACCATCTGGAATAGTAAACTGAAATGCCTGCGACTTCTTCCATTGGCTGCTACTGAGTGTTGGCGTAGCAGTCTGATCATTACCATCAAACACTACCATATATGGCTCAGATATGGTCGATCCTGTTGAGTTCACAAATTTAACATATACCTCTATACGATCCTGCGGCTCATCGATCACCCAGGAACTGTTGGTATCACCTAAACCATAAAAACTGAATGAATACTTCTGCCCAACATTAAAACCACTGCTAAGCTGCTGGTAAATCATTCCATAACCTTCACGAGCCGCTATCTTTGCTGAATAAACACCAGAGCGTTTATAATCACTTTTTAACGCATAATAAATCGCATCAGTATCAATATCAGGGTATTTAGACCAGCTCGTCGCCCAACCGTTACTGGCAGATTCAAATCCGGGATTGACAACAACAGCGTCAGCAAAACTAGTAGCTGCCATAAATAATACAAATAATATTATAAGTTTTCTCAAAATTCTCTTCCTCTGCTCCATTCTGACCAATACTTTGGCCAGAAATGAAATTACCAAAAAATGATAACACTAATATTAAAAATGCACAAACAGTCTGAACTGCATCGCATAATAAACAGCAAATAGAAAACTACAACTGCCGCGAAGAAACTTCTGATCACGGTATTTATACATTATTCCTTACTAACATTATCTACTCTTAACCCCAATACCGGCTCACCCAGAAAACATCTGTCCCAGCCGATAGGATCTGATTCACCTTTAAGCTGATGATCGGTAGTCATTATGGTAAGGAAACGGTCTTGCGGTTCAATATCAATATGAACCATCTCACTGAAGTCCATGCGAACATCACTTATAACCTTTTTTTCCTTACCATCGAGCAGAATTATGAAATCGGCCTTACCAGCAGGGCTAACCCTGTCATTTCTTGAGGCAGCCAGCGAAGCCATAGCACATAATGCTTCAAAATACTCTATTTCGACATTTTTCAGATCTGCCCTGATCGCATCCAGATCAAAAGTAATTCCTATATTGGCCTGCATACAGATCGCCGGCCGATACGGATAACCATATTTAACATCTCCCAGGATGAGGTCTCCGCCTTCGTTATAATACACCTTATTCAACACTGTTAAATCTTTTCGTGTTGCTCCTGAGGTATCAGGGCAGCGGCCATATCTGATACCAGTAGATGTTATCTCTATTGCTCCTTCGCCGCCATCTGGCACAAAAACACCATCTACATAAGCCATTGACTCTGCGGGCGAAAATGCCACCTGTGCGCGTCTTGTTATCGAACCTCGTTCGACATATGGCTGGAGTTCACCAGTCAGCGGGTCTATAACCATTTCGGCATTTCCAGTATTAAAACCGCTACCACCACAAACAACATCGGCCAGATCTAATTGTTCTTCTCCCCGCCAGATGGTATTACTGCGTGAGCCTATCTCCTGAGCAAAGAGCCTGTCGTCACAGGTGATCACAGTTATTTCTTCGCGAGCTGACACATTACGAGCAGCTCCGCCTTTCACATCTATGCTTTCATTATTCCAGAAACGGTTCAGGCCCAGTTTTGTCTGACCCTGTATTACATGCAAAGAAACAGCTCCGGCTTTATCAACTTCTACACCAAAACGAGTACCTATATCAACAACCTTCGCCACCCTGGTTTTAACCGTAAAGCCTGATGCCCTGCCCGGCACAGTGGCAAACAATCTGCCATATTCCAGATCTATCTGCATATCAGACCGCACCTTAAATGATGCGGGCGACTCAATTGTTAACCGAACTCCATTGTCAAATTCCAGTTCGGCCAGGCCCTCTTCCAAAAGCATTCTTTCTCTTTTGAATAATCGAGTGCCTGTTTCATACCTTACGCCATTGTTCTGCCAACGGGCCGAGAGCATATCTGTAATTGTTGCCACTTCACGATTCATAGCCGGCGGGAACATTACCCCTGCCGCTGCTATTAAAAATACCGCTGCTATTGAGCCCAGAAGTAACAGATTTTCCCATTTGCTCTTTTTGCGTATTCTAATCCCTGACGGCGTATCTATTACCAATTCCAACTCCGGATTTAACTCAGTTGGAATGATAACCTCGGGGGCCTCCTGCTCATATTCTGATAATCCCTGTAACAGATCATTGAGACTTGCATTATTCTTACTGGCCGTCTCTGGTAAGATTTCAGCAGAAATCATACGCAAGCCAGAATGAACCTTCATAAAGCCTATATAAAACTCTCTGGCGCGCACATCAGTACGCAAAGTATCTCCAAGCCAGGTCTTTTCCTCCACGGTCAGGTTACCTTCCAATGACCGCTGCAATATAAGACCAAGCCGATGATTTTTTTTACTATTATCGTCATGCATCATATTATTTGTTCCATACCTAACTTTCGACGCATGCAACGCTGCAACAGTCCATTAACTCTCGCCATAGCACGATATACTTTTTGGAATGAACAGCCAAAGCGGCGAGATATCTCCAGCACACTGGCATTTTCATGATACCTTATATGCAATAATTCCCGATCTGACCTTTCCAGACCCGAAACACATTTACCCAGGGTATCGAGCCATTCATCTTCACTTTCCTTATGGGTCAGACTCTGCTGATCAATCAACTCTACCAGATCCTGATCAAACACCAATTTCTCCCGCTTCTGCTTGCGGTAATATTCCATAGTTTTGTATTTGGCTATTTTCCTGGCCCAGGATAAAAAATCTGTACCCTTCTCAAATACATCAAACTTTTCATACATCAGAATAGTGGTTTCCTGCATGATATCATCGGCATTATTATGATTAGCCACTAACATCAATATGTAACTATATATGCTTTGATAATTCAAAGACAATAGCGACATATATTCGCGGTAATCCATTTCTTCGTTTTTGCCCTGCACGATATTTCCTGTCTCAAACGGTGACGGTCATATAACTAAAAAGTCTAATCTGATAATACTGATGAAATAGCTGATTTAACTACTCCATATACCTATGACAATAAAAAACAATTATTCCGCTTTTTTTGTCAGATTTCATCTGTTTTAGAGCCACAATAATGGCATACAGATGATAAAATCATATATAATCTTATTTAACAATAGTTTACAACCGCACACACCTGTCCCTGTTTAATTAGTCTTACAAAATATTGTTTTTTCATATCAAGGTTATTTGCCCCAAATAATGTTCCAGGCTATACATCTGATGCCTATGTTTATATCGACCATAATAGCCGGCAACTATCGTAATGAAACATAACATGATTTTTGACCACAGACTGTTGTAAATAGTGATATTACAAATATTTTTTGGGAAACGCGTAATAGTTGCGATTATGGAATGTCTTGATTTTACAGGGAGATACGGTTAAAATTGCTCTTTTGTATATAAAGTGATGGACTGGTTCTGTCAGTAGGCAGGACTTTACAGACAATAAGGCATAAGATCATGACAGAAAATAAGTTAGGCGTTTACGAACACATATCGACCGAGAAGAAATGGCAACAATACTGGGAGTCTGAAAAGACATTTAAAACTCTGGACGACTTTAGTAAGCCTAAATACTATGTATTGGATATGTTCCCATATCCTTCAGGTAATGGTCTGCATGTAGGTCATCCGGAAGGCTATACAGCCAGCGATATAGTATCTCGTTATAAACGCATGAAGGGTTTTAATGTTTTACATCCTATGGGATATGATGCCTTCGGTTTGCCCGCAGAACAATACGCGGTAAAGACCGGCACTCACCCGGCCATCACAACCGAAAAGAATATCAGCAATATTCGCGAACAGATCAAGGCTCTGGGCTTCAGCTATGACTGGGATCGGGAGATTAATACCACTGATGTAGGATATTACAAATGGACACAATGGATATTCTTAAAGTTATATAACAGTTGGTATGATCGCGAACTGGGTAAGGCACGCCCGATCAGTGAACTGCCAGTACCAGACGAGCTGAAAGGCAAGGCACGCCGCGAATACATAGACGGCAAGCGGTTAGCGTATGAGGCAGAGACGCCAGTAAACTGGTGTCCGGCACTGGGAACAGTACTGGCCAATGAAGAGGTAATCGGCGGTGTTAGTGAACGAGGCGGTCACCCGGTAGTAAGAAAGCCAATGCGTCAGTGGATGTTACGGATAACGAGCTACGCGGAAAGATTGCTGGCTGACCTTGATGGGTTGGATTGGGCCTATGGCATCAAGAAGCTGCAAAGCGACTGGATCGGCAAAAGTATCGGAGCCGAGGTCGATTTTAAGGTATGGTATGACAGCACTAAAGAGATGTTCGAGCAGGAGCATCATACAATACGGGTATTTACCACCAGACCAGATACGCTCTATGGAGCGACCTATATGGTGCTGGCACCGGAACACCCGCTGGTT
>JAFGDI010000142.1 GCA_016932145.1 Sedimentisphaerales bacterium | reverse complement strand
CCGCGACCCCAAACACTATGAATCCTATGCCAAAGAATATATAAGTTACCTGGCCAGATATGTTAAAGACAACCCCTACCAATACTATAACTTTTATGATATATGGGACTGTTCTTCAGGGCAATTGTCTTGAAGTTTAATATTAAAAGCTACTTACAAGGAAAGATAGTTTATGACTATTCAAAATAAATTAAAAGAAATAATTATTAATGATTTAGCTTTAGAAGATATTTCTGCTGCTGAGATACCCGATGATAGTCAGATCTTCGGCGAAGAGGGCCTTGGCCTTGATTCCCTTGACGCTGTTGAGCTGGTAATAATCATTCAGAAACATTTTGGGGTACAGATCAAAGATATGGCTAAAGGTCGTGAAGTATTTCAGTCTTTTAATACTTTGGCAGCCTTCATTCAGGAAAATCAGAAATAATAGTGCTTACTGTTGATAATACAATAGCAATAACAGGGATGGGCTGTATTTGTGCTGCTGGCAGAAATATCGCAGACATTGTCGAAGCTATATACTCTGGCACTCGATCTCCTGTAATATCGCAAAGAATTCATGTTAATCATCCCCAGAAGTATCCTGTATTTGAAATGTCTGAAACTGTTGTGCCTGCCGGTTATTACGAGGCTCCCGAAGCTAGCCGTTGCGGAATTCTTGCTATTGAAGCACTGCAGCAGGCTCTATTTGCTGCCGGTCTTGATAGCAAACAACTAAGAAATTTTCGATTAGGAATTTGTATCGGTTCAACAGTTGGCAATGCCATGAACAATGAGAAGTTTTTTGCAGATTTCCTCAATTCAGACTATCCCGATATGGAAGCTATTAATGACTATCTTCACGCCAGTCCCGCTGATATGATTGCTAAATATCTGGGGCTGAATTGTCTGCGACAATCCGTTTCAAATGCCTGTGCCTCAGGTGCAGTGGCTATTGGTCAGGGAGCGAAATGGCTCCAAAACGGATTATGCGATATTGTTATTGCTGGTGGCGTTGATATTCTATGCCGGGTCATTTATAACGGCTTTGTTTCACTTAAAATTACCGATACCGAATTTTGTCGTCCATTTGACAAAAACCGTGCAGGCCTTAATCTGGGAGAGGGTGCCGGCATTGTTATCCTGGAAACAATCCAACATGCCCGCCGACGCAATAGTATTAATGCTGGCTATGTGTGTGGTTATGGTAATTTTAGCGATGCCTATCACATGTCTGCCCCAGTACCTGACGGTATGGGATTGCGTTATGCTATTGACACTGCCCTTGCACAGAGTAGCCTGAGTTATGATCAAATAACCTTTATTAACGCCCACGGCACGGCAACATCTGAAAATGATAAAGTTGAAGGACGACTGATATCGGAATTATTACCATCTGTTCCCTTTCAATCAACTAAAGGCTACACCGGCCATACATTAGGCGCTGCAGGTGCTATTGAAGCTATTCTGACAATCGAGCAGTTGAACAGGCAAATAATGGCCGCTAGTGCCGGCTTCAATGAGCCTGATGATGCTTTCAAGGCTAATCCTGTTATTTGCAATACAACCATATCGGGTGATTACGCCCTCTCAAATTCTCTGGCATTCGGCGGAAATAATGCTGTTTTACTATTGAAAAGAGGCTCTTAATCTAATGACTATGATCATTAAAGGAATTGGACTGGTTGCCCCTTTCGGGAATAGTAATTGTAGTGCTTTAGAGGCAATTATTCAGGATTTTGGACCAAACGCCACTTTCACGGTTCAGACTAAAAATGGCCCGGTTGCGTGCCCGGCATATAAGTCAGACCCGGCTGAACTTAAAGATTTTGTTAATGCCTCAACCTTACGCCGTGTTAATAAATATTCAAAAATGGCTGCTCTGGCCGCCGCGAAGGCTTTAGTTAATGCCGGATATAGTATCCCCGTTAATTCGGCAAGATTGGGGATTATTGTCGCCAGTGGCTATGGAGCTTCTACCTCCACTTTTGACTTTCTTGCTGATGTGATCCGCGATGGCGATGTTTTCTCTTCGCCCACAAAATTTTCTAATTCCCTTCATTCTGCCGCCGCATCAGCTATTTCTATTATGTTTGGAATTAAAGGACCAACGCTAACTGTAACGCAATTTGAAATGTCAACTCTGGCAGCACTTATTAGTGCCCAAACAATGTTGCAAAACGATAGCGTTGACGCAGTTCTGGTAGGCTCTGTTGAAGAAGTTAACGATGTATTATTATACTGCTACCATAAATATTGGGGAGTCAGTCAGAGTGCAATGCAGCCATTGGATTTTACCAATCAGACGGCGATCCCAGGCGAAGGTGCAGCTTTTATGCTTTTAACCAAAGACTCCATACGGGGAACTGTCTATGGGCATTTAGACGATCTGCAATGGTCGAATGTTATGCAAGGATTGCCTGAAGATGATTGGCTCATTATACCAAATGCCGATGGACATATATCTTGTGGCCGGAAATATAAAGAACTCCTCTTCCATTTACCTCACACACAACTTAAATCATTTAGCCAGCTAACTGGTAGTATGCCCATCGGGCAAATGTTTGATATCACTCTTGGTGTTCTGGCATCATATAATGGCATTGCCCCTCAGAAATTCCGTTCTATTAAGGTTAATCCCGCAGGAGATCTTGCTATTGCACACTATTACCAATGTTAGTATATGTCCTGGCGTAAAAAATAATCCTAGGTAGCATCATGGCATACCACAACATAGGCACATCTGGCAGAATAGAGCCCCCAATGGACAGATTTCAAACTACCAGGTAATTGACCTGTCATATAATCATTTGAAATAAATCAGTTATTGAATTATTATCGAGTCCAGTCCAGGACCTGACAACCAAGTCTCCACAGAAACTAAAAACCACCTCTTCCAACGGGTGGTTTTTTTATTTCGTATGTTTCGTGCACCCAAATGATTGAAGTTCCATATAATGTAACTGTCCGAGCAAGTGCCCGTGGTTTTGGATTATTATTGGCTCTTCTGGAGATCAACTAGCACTTTGGGTTTCAGGAAATACAGGCCAGAGGCGACAACGGCTTTGCCTGTTATCTCCCGAACGGCCCGGCGGTAAAATTCGAGCTGGAATCGATACTTTTCTGCACGCTTCTGGATATCACCACCAGTTACATTATCAGTCTTAAAATCAATTACCTCAAAAGCATTTCCATTCCAATATAGCAGGTCAATTATTCCGCGAACAACAACTTTATCATTATTGAGCTCATTTTTGCCATAGGGTCCTGTATAAAGTTCATCTGCCGTTACCGCCAGGGTAAATTCCCATTCACGATATATATGTTCAATGTTATTTAGCATAGCCAGCCCCTGATCAGAGCGGAAAAACGCCTCTATACCCTCAATTGCAATACCATCAGCCTGAGCCCGGCTTAACTGCCCGGCCTGAACCATATTATGCAGTTGCCTTTGCAGCCCGGCATAATCCAGCTCCGCTTTAAGGTCCAGCAGTTCGATAAAACGATGAGTCCAGGTCCCTGATTCGGCGGCACTGGCCGTTATGGCATCGCTTTCCATAAATGCCGGGCGTCGGCCCAGATCGCCGGGCAAAGCCACGGTAAAATCATCATCAGCAAGACGGGCAATATAAGACCTGTTATCATCATGTAGTTCTTTGCGAGCCGCGTTTAACTGAGTGACACCAGCCCGGGCTCCACAATGCACAGCAGCCAGAGCCGGGTATTGCCATTTGATCTGTTCCAAAATAATACCCTGCTGACCATTATCAATTACCGCCCTATCAATATCGGGCTCACTGCCTGCAAAATCACTTTCCACTGAGCGTTTACTAACTCCGGCAATGTCAGTTCTTATATCCTGTTCATTATGCACCCTGACAATAAGATCATTCGGGCAGCCATCAGACTGAATTTGAGCCAGAGTTGGGTTATGACCCAGGAAAGCACAATGATCCGCCAGAGCTAAAGCAAACCAATCCAAAGGAGATGTCGCAGTCTCGAGTTTATCAACGGCAATAATACAGCTCCGGGCAATATCGGCATCGACCAGAGAGCGAAGCATTTTTTCGTGTATATACTCGTTGCACTTATTATAGAATTTTTCTGTATCTGCACTTCCAATAAAGATCAAATGCTCTCTGGCCCTGGTAAAAGCCACATAAGCAATGCGAAGTTCCTCATGGCAAGTTAACATTTTTTCCTGCTGCGAAAGCAGAGCATGGGTCAGGGTATAATAAGCCCCCTGGCCATCAGCGGAACGGGCTTTAATGGCAAAACCGCCCTTTGAGTCATCAGTAAATAATGCCGGACTGTATGCTGACATAAAATTAAATTTCTTACTCAATCCTGCGACAAAGACTACCGGATATTCCAGCCCCTTACTCTTATGCACGCTCATTATCCGGACAACATTATCAGCTTCAGAAACAATACGGGCCGGGCCGGAATCAGGCTCAGCCTCTTCACGCAGATTTTCAAGATGCCGTAAAAAACGACCTATTCCCTGACTGCTGAATGTATCGAACTGACAGGCTATCTTATAAAGCTGCAATAAATTGGCGTAACGCTGACGGCCATTAATACTTGCCCGATAGTAGAGCAATATACCTGAACTGCGATATATACGGCGAATAAGTACGGCCAGAGGCTCATGTCTGGCTATAGTCCGCCAATTATCCAATCTTGCCATAAACTCATTCAGAGCCGCCCGGATTGCATCATCAGTACCCTGCCGGCGATATTCCATTACTGCATTATAAAAATACCCCGAAGAGACACTGCGGATCACGGTGAGCTGCCGGTCATTGAGCCTGACCAGAGGACCACGCAATACCGCCGCCAGAGGAATATCCTGAAAGGGATTATCGATCAGCATAAGGATACTGACAATATACTTCACTTCAACCGAATCGAGCAGTCCGGATTGCTGCTGCAAAAAGAAGGGAATACCAAACCGGGAAAAAACTTCAGCGTAAATTGGCGCCTGAGACTTCAGAGAACGGAGCAAAACGGCAATATCGCCAAATCTTACCGCTCTGGCCTGTTTTGCATCAGGACAGAATACCTCGAATTCAGGTTCACCTGAAGGGTGACCAACCATCTGGCATATTCTCACGGCCGCTATCACTGCTTCTTTTCGTACCGCATCAAGAGCTATTTCATCAGCAGTATTCTGGTCATCACCGGTGCCATCATCAGAGTGACTCTCATACCCAACCGACTGAGCTTTTCCCAGGTCAACAAGATGCAGCTCAACTGTGGTATTCTGTTTACCCAGATAATTAACCGGCGTTTGCTCATAATAATCCGCACCGTATTCCATCATACCATCGTGCAAATAATCAATACCGCCAAAATCACGAGTCATTGTGCGACTAAAGAAATAATTAACAAAATTGACGATCTCACGCCGCGAACGAAAATTCTTATTTAATTCTATTCTGCCACCTGCAGGAGTTTCACAGCCGGTGTCAACACCATCCTCAAATACAGGTGTAAAATTATTATGTTTAGCTAAGATGATTTCTGGTCGGGCCTGACGAAACCTATAAATGCTCTGCTTAACATCGCCTACCATAAACATATTGCCAGGCCCCTCAGAACCATTTTTTATAATGCTAAGCAATAATTCCTGTAAAGGGGAAATATCCTGATATTCATCCACGAGTATATATCTGTAGGTATTACGCTGCTCGACAGCAGCGGCGGTAGGCTTACCATCCTTAAATATTACATCAAGAACCTTGTGGCTCAGATCTCTATAATCAAGATAATTATTTTCTTGTTTAAATTGACAATATCGCTCCTGACATTCCTTATAGAGAGTCCTGACTGTTTCCAGCAATGAATGATCACGAAGCAATTCGCCTTTTAACGATTCGGAACCTTCATATACCCCGATAATATTCTTCACTTGCTCTTTGGCACACTTGATAAGATCAACAATTATCTCTTTTTGATCTTTGTCAACATTCTTTCTGAGCTGAGGATATTTTCTAAATAAAGGCAGATTATCCTTATCAGCCAGAATATTGGTCAGACGATCATCGAGTCCAGAACAGAGCATAACACTGATATCATTGAGAGATTCCAGCGCCTGAACCAAAAAATCAGTAAAATGCAATACAGTATCGAAATGGTCACGAACCAGATTAAGGGCCTGCTCAAGTTGCCCTTGAGCCCGCTGTATTTGCCGCTGAAAATTTGCCGCTATCGTCTGCTTAAAACATACCGCCCGATAGTCTATAGCCTCGCTCTCATCAAGACATAATCGCAGCCATTTATCAGAATCAACGGCAATATCCATAAATGTACTGAAAGTATTCAGGATGGTAAATATCTGATTATCGCCCTTTTTCCCGCCATAAGCACGAACAAAACGATAAAAAGCATCTGTCGCTTCTTTACCCGGCAACCCGGAATAATACTCTTCCAATATCTCTTCAGTAAAACGGCCATAAACCAACTTCTTCTCAGCCGGCTCTATGATCTCAAACGATGGGTCAATCTCGGCCAGATAGAAAAATTCCTTTAGCAAAGAAGAGCTGTACGAGTCAAGTGTACAGATATTAGCTGTGCCAAACATTGAATATTGACGACGACTATGGCCGTCAGATGGATTTTCTCTGACATGAATAGCCAGCCGCTCGCCAATGCGTTTGCGCATCTCAGCTACGGCATCATTAGTAAAGGTCATTACCAATATGCGTTCAATATCGCAAGGCTGAACTTTATCTGTAATTAATTTCAGATAGCGTTCTGCCAAAACAGCGGTTTTGCCCGACCCTGCCGATGCGGTCAAGAGCAGATCACTGTCCTTTTTATGTATTGCCTTATACTGCTGCGGGGTCCATTGTGGATTAGCCATTAACCTCAAACCCCGTGCTTACTTGCAACTGGACAGTAGCTTTTCGACATCTTCGGGTTTAACACCGGCATGAACATGGTCATTTACAACTACTACCGGTGCCAGACCGCAGGTACCCAGGCAACGAGAGGCATCCAGCGTAAACTTGCCATCCGGTGTCGTTTCACCCGGCACAATACCCTTTAATTCAGTTATCTTATCAATTATCTGCTGGGCTCCTTTAACATAACAGGCTGTTCCCAGGCATACATTTATCACATTTCTGCCTCTCTCTTTCAGGCGGAAAAAAT
>JAFGDI010000003.1 GCA_016932145.1 Sedimentisphaerales bacterium | reverse complement strand
GTGTTATGGCAGTGTCAAGTCCGTATCCGGTTGATGCTAATACTCTGCATTTATGGCATTTTGATGGTGTGGTAGAAGGTGGATGTCTGGACATGGTCCGTTCCGGCACTCAAGACATGCTTGTTACCAATGGCGCGATTATATCAGATTCGATTTCAGGTTTTGGTAAGGCGCTTAATACCTATAATGGTGGATCATCCAGGAATTGGTTTATAGGTGATAATGTAAATAAGTCATTTGTTTCTGACTTTGTTGGAGCTAATGGCGCATTTACCTTTGAAGCTATAGTGAAGCCTATGGTTAATCAGAATGCAATTACCCATCACATGGAAATTATCTGTTTGGAAGATGATGGTAATACTGGAAGCGAACGAGGGTTTCAGTTCCGGATCAATACTGATGGTAAACTTCGGTTCCAGGTACTGGCCGGTTCAACGGCATATTTTGATACGCCGATAACTTATACCAGCGGCCAGTGGTATCATGCAGCAGTTACTTATAACGGACTGGAAAATACAGCCGATAATATCAGGTTTTACTGGACAGAGCTTGGTACAGCGACAACCGCCAGTCAGGCAGGTACAGGTATTTTAGCTGCTGACATGAAAGCTGACACAGATGGTTTTTTTGCAGTTGGCAATGAGCTACGGGCTAATGGCGGCTATACCGAAAACTTTGAGGGTCTTATTGATGAAGTTCGTATCAGTAAAACAGCTCGTACGGCAGATGATATGATGCTGAGAGCGAGTTTGCCCTGGGCTAATAACCCTGTGCCGGCACCAGCAACAATGCTGGCATCGCTTGATTCGATAACTCAGTTGCAGTGGCAGTCAGCGGAATTACCCAATATTACCGCTCACTATGTATATATATCAAAAGATGAGCCAAACTTTTTTGAGGCCTCTCCAGAGCCGAACTTTGTTGGCCCGGCACCAATGGTCATAACAGATATTACCAACCCGATAACGACAGGAACACTGCCGATTACGCTGGAGAATGATGCTAAATATTACTGGCGTGTAGATGAAAGTATTAATAGTTCCTCAGCGACAAGCAAAACAACAGTCAGAGGTCCGATCTGGATGTTTGAGACTACGCCCTCGGCTCCGGTTATAGTTGGTCAGCCGCAGGGAGTCAGAGTTAAAGTTGCCGAGCCGTATGCCAGTCTGGAATGTGCATTTACCAGTATATCTGCACCGACGGTTATGTGGTATAAGGCAGGTAGTACAACACCGTTGGTAAATGGTGGAGATGTTGCAATAACACTTACAGGTACGGACAATAGTTATACCGCAGTGCTGAAGATAGCCACGCCGGTTGCCGCTGATCAGGGTGAGTATTATTGCACGATAACTAATAATGCTACAGAGGTCCGTTCGGATAATGGTTATATAATAGTTAATCGGTTATTAGCTCAGTATGATTTTGAAGATAGTCTGGTCTCGACTGCGGGTGAGCTTGATGCTCCGACAGGAACAGGCAAGAGTCTGGCCGGTCAGCCTGACACTAATGAGATCAATGCACAGGGTATGACTCCTGGTTATGAAACTGGTTTTGATGGTAGCGGTAAGGCGGTCATACTTAATAACGGCGAATATATTGATTTTGGCCTTTTGGGCTATCCCAGGGCTGGTACGATTACCAATGGTCATGGCCTGGGAATGGATGCCGGTACTCTGGTCTGCTGGATCAAGCCGGCAGCGTCAGGGGTTATCTATCAAAACTTTAATGATGGGTCTGCTACTGGAATAAGTTTTGCGATGTCAACAACAGAAGCATCGGAACTTCGTATGTATGAACGGAGTGAAGCAGGTGATGTAGTGAATATAGGCGGAGAGCCAGATCGGCCAATGTGGGAATTGTATGATGGCAACTGGCATATGTTAGCCTGTACCTGGGAAGTAAGCGGAAGTTCAACTGTATATATAGATGGTCAGCCAGTAATCACTGCCAATAGCAGTAACAGTCAAGTATTTGCCGCCTGGCAGCGAAGTGTATTGCTCGGTGCCGGTCGTCAGACAGCTAATCGCGATCTTCTGCAACTCGGACTGGCATCATCGGTTGATTATTTGAGGATCTATAACTATCGACTTGATGCCGAATCAAACACAGTATTTGCCCAGGAGTATCTTGATGCTACCGGGATTGTCCCTTGTGTCAATACTCAGTTTGATGGTTATCAATTCAATTTTGATAATACTGGTTCTTCATATTGTCGGGTTGATCTTGCGGATTTCGCATATTTCGCCGGTCAATGGCTGACAAGCGGTTTGTTTGATGGTGAATAATAATCAGAGTAAATGTTTAGGGCATCTTGTTTTGGTGGGCAATCCTATTAAGGGTTGTCCGCCAAAAAATTTTGAAGCCTATAGGATAAGAACAAGAGTTTTAGTATTGGTTTGCTAAAACAATGATATGTAATTTATTTGATTTTGGAGGAACGAAAACATGAAATTTGCAGGTTTATTATTGGTTTTGCTGGCAGCAGCAGCTACTCAGGCGGCAGTTATTGATGATTTTTCTGATGGCGATCTGAGTGATTATACGAATACCGTTATTTTGAACAATGGTACAGCCGCTTTAAACGCTTCGGTATGGCAGGTTAATAACGGCTCACTGGAAATTGTCACATCAGTTTATGATGATGTAGAGCAGAGTGCCTTTATAAAAAATGGCTATACGCTTAATATTGGCCAGGAGCTTCGGGTTGATATTAGTCATAATGGCGGTTCTCAGGATATTGGCCTTTATGTTGGTGTCGAGCCGACAGAGGGTACTCGTAAGAGCTATGTATCGGTTTATTCTCGTGTTTCACAAGATGCTGTATATTCACGCGGTTTCAATGGAACATCTGAGATGAACCTTAAATCTGGTGCATATGCTGGTGGTGATTGTACATTATTTATCAGTCGTGATGGTGCTAATGATTATGAAGCTGGTTTTTATAATGGCACTGAAAGAGTTGTTATAGCCGATCGTAACGGTCTGGTATTTGGTGCTGGTGACAGTCTGGTAGTAGGATTATATACTGATATTCGAGCTGCTGGCACGCTCGGCAGTTTTGATAATCTGGCAATAGTCCCAGAACCTGCGACTTTGGCATTGCTTGGTCTTGGCGGTCTTGTGGCAGCCCGGAAAAGGAAATGATATGCAATTTAATCTCTGTTGTGGGCTTAAATAGTCCACAACAGGGGTCATATTTGAAGGTGGGGTAATACAGGGGTGGTAATTGCGACGCGATACCATTACCCTGTTTGTTGTTTTACGCTGGTTCTGCCTGAAGTTTCAGGTATAAGTTATTGAAGTAAAGAGAGAGAAAAGGAAAGTAGAGAATGTCGAAATATTTATTAGTCTATTTTATGACAGTTTTCTTTGCTATGGTCACACCCCAGTTTGCTGCTCCTTATAATGCAGATACAAATACACTGCATTTATATCATTTCGATGCAGATGGTTCTGATTCAGCAGGTGATAAGGATCTTTCGCTGGCAAATGGTGCCGCTTTGGCATTGTCGGTTGATGGTTTTGGCAATGCGGTTAGTACCTATAATAGTGGTACGGCGTCAGCGCGGTATGTTGGCGATAATGTTAATAAAATGCTGATCTCAGAGCTGGTTGGCACAAATGGCGCGTTTACTTTTGAGGCACTGGTAAAACCGATGGTGGCTCAGGGTGCTATATCGCATCATATGGAAATAATCTGTCTGGAAGATGATGGTGCAACAGGCAGCGAACGCGGGTTTCAGTTCCGGATCAATAGTGATGGTAAATTAAGGTTTCAGGTGCTGGCTGGTTCAACAGATTATTTTGACTCAGCAATCACTTTTAGCAGTGGCCTTTGGTATCATGTCGCGGTTGTTTACAACGGTCAGGAAAATACGGCCAATAATCTTAAGTTATATTGGACGCCGGTTACCAATGCAACTACAGTTATTGAAGTTGGTTCTTTTGAGCTTAATGCCGATCTGAAAGCAAATGTTGATGGCTATTTTTCTATAGGAAATGAGTTGAGGCCGACAACATATACAGAGAATTTTGAGGGTCTTATCGATGAAGTTCGTATTAGCAGTATTGCCAGGACCCCGGCGGATCTGTCGTGCTTTATAGTTGATGGTCTGCCAGTTATTGTCAGTCAGCCCCAGGAGACTGTAGTTAGAGCAGGGCAAATGGTTCAGTTTGAGTGTTGCTTTACGGCTGAGACTCTCGGACAGGTAAATTGGTATAAGGCAGAGGGCACTACAGCTATTTTGCTGCAAGAGTCTGATGCAGAAATTATTATCAGCCAGGTTTATGACCCAGTTACACAGGAGTACAGGTCGTATCTTACCCTGGAAAATTGTAAAATTGCTGATATGGGTGAATATTATTTTACTGTCAGTGATCAGGCAGGTCACATAGTATATTCTGACCGGGCATTATTAACGGTGCAAGGTTTATGGCGGCATTGGCCGCTGGATGAGTCGAGTTATAATGGTTCGCAATATGCAGAACTAATAAGTGGCAAAAATGCCCAGGTTCAGTCAGAGCCGGCATTTAAGACAGGAGCCGATCAGACTGTAAATGGTGCGGTGGCAATAAGTTCTAATGCCGGATGGGCTGGGGCAGGGTATGATACACCAATGGTTTTGCCGGGTGCTTTTACCATTTCTTACTGGGTAAACTGGCAGGGTCATAATAGTGTCAGTGATGACATATTAGTGAGTACCGGCCTGAAAAGCGTTATTACCGTAACTGATGGTCTTCATGCTGATGAGGCATGGCAGCATATATCTGTAGTGTTTGATGGCAGAGTATGCAAATTGTATCTTGATGGGTTATTAGCGGCAGAATCTGAACTGGTAATACCAAATGGCATGAGTGTGTCTTTGGATATTGGTAATGCCGGACTGGGAACAGAGAGTTTTAATGGCTATTTAGATGATATTCGGATATATAATTATGTTCTGGACGAGCTGGATATTGCTCAGTTGCGATTTGACTTTTCAGGTGAACGATCTTGTATAGGTCTGCCCGGCATATTGGCTGACTGGTCCGGGCCGAATAATTTCCCTGACTGTACAATTGATATTTATGACCTGGCCGCTTTTGCTGAGCAGTTTTTAGGGACAGAGAGCCTTTATGACATAACAGGGCCATCAGGTCAAAAGGATGGCATTGTTGATCTTGTCGATTTTAGTAATATGGCCAATAAATGGCTGGCCTGCGGATTATATCCGAGTGCTGATAATAATTAAATATTGGAAAGGAATTCAGATTCATGAAAATATATAGTACCTTAAAACACGCATGCCTGCTATCATTTTTAGTTGGTGTCAATAGTCTGTTTGCACTTAGTGCGCCAACAGGTTTAATGTGTGAATTGCTGGATAACCCCACAGCAACGACAATTAGTGATGCAACCCCGGAATTTGGCTGGATCATGAATTCTGATATAGTTGCTGATGAACAGAGTGCATATCAGATTATGGTAGCAACGAGTGCGGCATTATTGGAGCAGGATACGCCAGATAAGTGGGACAGTGGAAAGTCGGTTGGTGATGCATCAGTGAATGTTGCATATCAGGGTTCTGCTCTGGCAATTAACAGTACTTATTATTGGAAAATACGCCTTTGGGATAAAGCTGATCAGGTGTCTGCCTGGTCTGATATTCAGCAGATAAAGACAGGCACTTCGCTATCAGGTTATAATACTGCCAGATATAAACAAGTTGGCAGTCAGATAGCACCTGTAAGTGTTACCCCATTAGCAAATGGCCATTATCTGGTTGATTTTGGTAAAGATGCGTTTGGTTATATACAATGGCAGATACCTGAGCAGACTATCCGTATCGGCACAGCAGAAGAAACAATGATAAAGCTCTCACAAGTGCAGCCAGAGGTATCTGCTGGAACAAGCGTTGAGTTTCATTTTGGCGAGAAGCTGAAAAATGGATTAGTAGATCGTGCGCCCGGCGGTACTATCCGCTATTATCTTAAGACAGTAACGCTGGACGGCTCAGGTCAATACGAAATTCATCCGGCGGGTACAACTACAGGAATTGCGATACCATCTGAGTTTGGCCGCATAGCTCCGTTCCGTTATGTTGAGATCGTCAACTGTCCATACACTGTTGCAACAGGTGATGTCAGGCAGATATCAGTACATTATCCTTTTAATGATAATGCTTCGTCCTTTAGTTGTAACGATCAGGTATTGAACGATGTCTGGGAGTTATGCAAATACAGTATAAAGCCGACGAGTTTTTGTGGTGTCTATGTTGATGGAGATAGAGAGCGTAAACCCTATGAGGCAGATGCCTATATTAATCAGCTCTGTCACTATTGCGTTGACCGGGAATATAGTCTGGCTC
This sequence comes from Sedimentisphaerales bacterium, assembly GCA_016932145.1. Taxonomy (GTDB): domain Bacteria; phylum Planctomycetota; class Phycisphaerae; order Sedimentisphaerales; family SM23-30; genus JAFGDI01. Next base: position 1,001 of record JAFGDI010000003.1, on the reverse strand, counting down.
GCTATTCTCATGAATATCTGCTGGCAAATCCTACCTGGCCGACCGAATGGAAGCAGCATTCGATCATGATGGCGTGGATGGATTATATGTACACAGGTAACAGTGAATCGCTGGCAGCATGTTATAATACATTAAAGAGCAGTAAACTCTTGCAGCAGTATGCTCGAACAGATGGGCTATTGAATACAGGTAGTTTGCAGGATATTGTTGACTGGCCCGCTGGTGAACGAGATGGCTTTGTATTCAAACCGGTTAATACGGTGGTTAATGCTTTTTATTATCATACACTGTTACTAATGCAGCAGATAGCAACTGTACTGGGTAATACCGCAGACGCTCAGAAGTTTGCCTCTGATGCCGCTCTGGTATATCAGTCTTTCCAGTCGATATTATTTAACAGCCAGACAGGCTTATATTTAGATGGTGAAAGTGCTGCTCATTCTTCACTTCATGCCAATATGTTCGCATTGGCTTTTGGTTTGGTTCCCGCGGATAAACAAGCAGTTGTAGCTGATTTTGTCAAGTCAAAGGGAATGGCCTGTAGTGTTTATGGTGCGCAATATTTGCTTGAAGCGTTGTATTATGCCGGAGAAGAGCAGACGGCACTGGCTTTGATGACTTCTGATAGTTCCAGAAGCTGGGTGAATATGATGCGTGAAGGTTCGACAATAACCATGGAAGCCTGGGGCATTGCCTATAAACCCAATCAGGATTGGAACCATGCCTGGGGAGCCGCTCCGGCTAATATTATACCACGGTTTATCGCCGGTGTTCGTCCACTGGAAGCCGGCTTTGCCAAAATCCTGATCCAGCCTCAGCCGGCAACTCTGACACAATTTCAGGCTACAGTACCTTCGATTCGTGGGGCAATTTCTGTAGGTATGGTTAAGCAGGCTGATAATTGTGTCTTCCAACTGACTATTCCAGCTAATATTAAGGTAAGATTTGTAATACCGGCCAATTGCAGTGAATATGACGAAATAATTCTGGATGGCGAACCG
>JAFGDI010000141.1 GCA_016932145.1 Sedimentisphaerales bacterium | reverse complement strand
TGTTTTGAGCAGGCTTTGCCTGCAATAAAATCAGATAGTTTCGAGCGGAGCGAGAATCGTGAGCTTGTTTCTTGTTACTTATTACTTGCTAATAAACAGTTTTGTTCACAGTTAACTCTGCAATCTATTTAATAGCTGTGAACGGTTACCTAATGTAAATATCTATTTCACTAGTAGCTTATGCTCTGGTCGTTAGATTTAGATTGGATTCATGTTAAAATTGTAGAGACGCATGATTATGCGTCTCAGATTTTCGTAATTATTCACACGATTACGGTGAAAAGTCAAAAGTTAAAGGTAAAAGGTAAAAGGATTCTGTCCGATCCTTTACTTTTAACCTTTCACTTTTTACTTTTTACAATAACCGTGAACGGTCTCAGAATTTCATTCTATGCCGGTCTGCATTCAGAAGACGCATAATCAGAAGACGCATAATCATGCGTCTCTACGAAAAAAAAGCCTGCATTATGCTCTCTGGCACAATGCAGGCTTTGTTGTTAAGTACCCCATTGTTCTTGACTCTACCTTGCGGGAGAAAAAAAATCGCAAAGCCGCATGTACAGCCTAATTGGGGAAGGAGGGATGGCTGTCGCATAACGGCTTTGCACAATGGGGTATGGTATGGGGTATGGTTGGTAAGTTTATCTCTTTCTCTCATACCGCTTTCGCGGTACCCTCTTTTGCCTCTTCACTAATAATAATACCAATAAGTAATAATATTTCAACTGCTTAATTTTATTTTTTTTAACTTAATGTTAATCTCTGTAAATTACCTGAGTGAACCAACAATCATGCCCTTTGGTCCAATAAACACTATATCGGTGAAATTAACAAATGTGGTAAAATCAGGGCTAAAAGAATTGTCAGGCCAGTCTTAAACCAGCCGGTCCTTAATGTAACCCGGCAGTTGTAAAGAGCCAAAGTGTACGCCAGGATTATAGTATCTGGTTATACCCTGTAAGTGGCTGGCTCTGCCGGATAACTCGTCCAGATCAAGCCCGGCAGGGTCTGCACCCTTCGAGCATAATAAACTGGTAAATAAGCCGCCTATATATGTCGGCAGGGTAAAGACATACGCCCCCCTATGAGCAAACATGCCTGAAACCAGCTTATAGGCCTCTGCCAGCTCTTCTGGCTGGCTCCAGCTTGAACCACTCTGACGAGACATTATGCCATCTGCCGTAAGGATATTGGCTATATTGCGGTAAAATTCCGAAGTGAACAATACTGTCGCCGGGCCGATCGGATCTGATGAATCAACAATGACAACATCAAACCTTTCCTGGGTGGTAGCAACATACTGAGCCCCATCAGCTATTACCAGCCTGGTACGCGGATCATCAAATGCGCCATCACTTATAGTAGGCAGATACTTGCGTGAAAAGTCTATCACCCGCTGATCTATCTCTACCATAACAGCCAGCTCAACGGACGAATAACGCAATACCTCGCGTAATATGCCGCCATCACCGCCACCGATAATAAGTACTCGACGCGGACTGCCATGACAGACCATAGGCACATGAGTCATCATCTCGTGATAGATAAACTCGTCCTTCTCTGTGGCCTGTACCTTGCCATCAAGCAGAAGCATCTTGCCAAACATCTTCGACTGAACCAGTTGCATATTCTGGAATGGTGTCTCTTCGCCCTGCAGCTCTGATAATATCTCATAACCGCCCGAAAAGCCGCATTCCCAGCGTTCAACTACCCAGCGAGATTGCTCAGTCATTGAGAATACCTCTTTTATGTTCAGAGATGTGGAAACTACCAGGCCTGAAGCCATCTTTAATCGCGTTGATAGCCCGCCATGGGTCTTTACTGCCGCACAGGAATATATCCAATGCTGCATACTCAAACTCAGGCCAGGTATGAATGCTTATATGCGATTCTGACAGTACCGCGACGCCCGTTATGCCGCCGCCAGTAAATTCATGCATGTAAATATGCAGAAGAGTTGCGTCACAATCAGCTACCGCCTGACGAAATATTCTTTCGATCTCAGCGGCATCACACAAATTTTCTGCTTTCCAAAGGTCGATAATCAGGTGAACACCAGTGTAATTTACATACCCGTTGCTACCAACATATTCCATTTCTGGAGTTAAATTGACAGTATGTTCCAATTCGCATAAACCCTCACTTGTTGCTATACAAACATCACAGAATGTATAAAAGGTAATAAAACAACTGCCGAGACCAACACCCCTTGTTAGCCTCAGTACAACGCTTGCTGTCGAGACTCTTAATCATACATCGAAATCCCTGACTGTCAAGGTATATTTTCAGTCAGAACCCACGCTTTAAGCCCATTGGCAATATTAAAACATAGCCAATCATTAAAACCAAACCAACCGTTATAACCCAGACAGGCAGATACCCGATAACTTCATACATAATAGCAGATTACATAAAAAAGGTCTGAAAGTTCCAAACATAATTTCTGATTATAATTATTCAGAAATTATCCGCCTGAAACTTACAGACCTCCATCTTTATTGACAATTTTATACTAATATTTGCAATAATCAAGACTACTTCATGTCATAGTTCATGACTATTGCATCTTTAAACTTATTGTAACCGGTCACAGCATCTTTCGGGTGGGCTGTCCATTTATCGGTTATCCACCAGCCATCAGGACAAGAGCCCTGCTGCCAGGCACTTGTTTTCTAAATATAATACCTTTCACAACCGCTCTTTAGTAATTTCTGCCAGAAATTACTGCGACACCGGTTTACCCGCTGCTGCCTCCTGGCCAATGTGCATAAGCGGAAGTGGCATCGGGCTATCACCGTTTATGAAATATAACTTGGCAGCCGGGTCGCTCGAGATATCAGTGAGTGTCTTAAGTGCTTCAAGCTGGATATACGCAGGATTATTTTTTATCGCCTCGTTTATCTGCTGGATCTCGTATGCCTTAGCATCGGCAAGCAGTTTTCTTCGCTGAGCCTCCATTTCGGCAGCCTCATTTTCAGCTTTGGCCTTTACTACTACCTGCTGCTGTTCTGTCTGATAACGCTCCAGCTCAGCCTTTTGCTTTTCCACTTCCTGCTCGCGTTCCTTTTTCGATTCGATCGCCCGCAAAATAAAGTCCGGCAGCTTGATATCACGCAGCAGAACCTGCTCAACTATTATTCCTTTGGTCAAGAGATATTCACTCAGCTCTTCAGTAAGTGTCTTCTGGAACATATCCTGCATTTCATCTGAGAAAAAGTCCTCAGCCCGTTTAACCTTTTTACCCTGCTCACGAAGCAAAGAGCGAACTTTTGGGATAAGATGCACTTCCATCACCTGGGCAGCAGTGCCTGTCTCTTTGAGTATAAGAGGTGCCTTTGAGCCATCTATACGATACTGAACCGATACATCAACCTGAGTGCGAAGCTGGTCCTGACTGGGGACAGCGGCCTGCTCCTGATGACTTTTCTGACGAGCATCGTAAAGCACCCACTCATACAAAGGATTAACCGGAAAATTCAGGCCCTCAGGAAATACATTACTCTGCACCTCACCAAAAAGCGTAGCCACGCCCACATGCCCTGGCGGCACCGTCTTGAACATCCTGGTTGATGCCAGAATTAAAGCAAAAAAGGCTATGATCAAAATTACTGATACAAATTTCAACCTGGGAACATAAATCTGGTTAGAATTACCAGCCATAAAAACTCCTCTATTTTACAAATATACCAAACTGTAACAAATTACCGCTTATTAGTTTTCTTACCTTAAACACATTTACTGCAATACCAGACCCATGCCAGGGCAATAAATCTCGCTCGAGTCATAATTGCAGATAGTAACGCAAAAAAGGCGCAAAGTCATTAATAATCACCTTGCGCCTTTTTAGCGGTGTTTTACTATCTTTTCATCGAAACCAATTGCCTTTTATACCTGAGGGGTATAATTTAACCCTTAATCCTAAGAGCAGAGGCTTTTGCCTGATGAGAAAAATCACTCCTGCAATCCCAGGCATATTACGGTGCTTTAATGTCATGGTTCATGCCTATGGCACCATTAAACTTATTAAATGCGCTCATGGCCGCTGCTACCTCGATAGCAGCAGTTATCTCTTCATCGGTAACCCCGGCACCCAAAGCCATCGCCCGGTGGGCATCTACACAGTATCCACAGCCATTAACAGCACTTACGGCTATACAGATAAGCTCTTTAGTCTTGGCATCAAGGCCATGCCCGGCTTTTTCCGCCAGATTGAACATAGCCTCCATAAAATCGCCCTTGCGACCCATAGCCTGAAACACCTCGGGTAACTTACCGCCAAACTGCTTCTCGAACTTCTCCTGCATCTTGACGGCCTTTTCATCACCAGTCTTATTATAAAGTTTTACACTTGCCATTTTTTGCACTCCTGTCTAAATTATCGGTTTATAGCTCAAATATTTTCACAGCATCGCACAATTGTATGCCATTTATCATTTCGATTATACGCACTCAAAACACTATATGGCAATATTTTATAAAATTTTATTTAACCACCTCCAAAACGGAAAAGACAAAAGATCATGGAATGCAAAAAAGAAGAAAACCTGAAAAACTGCTCATGCACATATAACCCCTGTAACAAAAAGGGCTTATGCTGCGAATGTCTCCAATTTCACCTGAAAAACCAGCAACTGCCCGGCTGCTGCTTCCCCAAACCCGCCGAAAAAACCTACGACCGCAGCTTTAAGGCATTTGCCAAGGCATGGGGGTTATAAATAATTAAAATAACAGACATATACACATAAGGCATTACTAATAAGATACTTATATCACAAATGATAATTTTTTATATTTTTCTGCAAATTGTTTGGGACTTTTTCAAAGACATGGCCACTATCTAGTTGAAGAGTGAGATGCGACGAAAGTTGCGACCGGCTTCAAAAATTAAATTCGCGCCTCAAGCCCAGTGAGTTTGAGAGTTCTTAAAAGGGAAAATGAACAGACTCTTTTAAGACCCCTTGAATCTCAGGGCCTTTTTTTTTTGTTTAAAAATTGGGGCTCAGAGTCAAATCGGTATTTATTGATAGTTTAAAATATAAATGCCGGTTTGGAATTTTACTTCACCAAACCGGCACCATCTCTCTTAACATGGAGTAGTTATATTATTATACCATTTACTGACCGCCGCCAAATACCAGCCAAAAGCCCA
>JAFGDI010000140.1 GCA_016932145.1 Sedimentisphaerales bacterium | reverse complement strand
TAACTGTCGCCGGGTAACATTCTATAGCCTCTTTACCAGGAGCAAAACCAAAGAGCCTGAACTGAGAAAGGGCAAAGCGGATATTGCCATCAACATCTTTGCAACTGACCGCTTCATTGGCAGAAGCTCTGATATTGATATCAATTACCACAGAGATCATATCGCCCTCACCCTTTTCCAGCTTACCGGCCGCCTTACGCTGCTCCGGAGTATTATAACTGGCCGGTATAACCGTAACCAATGGCACACTGGTATTGCGAATTTTAACTTCCTTAATAACAATACTGCCCGAAGGTGCATACTGATATGACCCCTCATGGCCACTGGGCACAACTTTATTCATGTGCAAAGAGCGTAAATAATCAGGATGGAACTGACCAAACTTCATATTACCAGCAAAGCAGTTGGCACTGGCCATTTCCATACTCTTAACAACAAATGCATCTCCTGCCGGCCAGAAAGTTCGCTGCTGCTCTATGCGAGCCATATCTTCGACCCGCTCAAAACCCAGTAACTTAGTACCCAGCGGTAATGACTGAAGGCAGATAGAAATCATACCAACAATTATAAGACTGCTTACTACAGAAAAAACCGTACTGCCCATTCTGTCAATAATATCATTGAACTTCATATTGCCGCTGACAAATCGGTCTGTTATCTCTCTGAGAATAAAAAGCACCAGAATAAAAGGCACCATCAGAGCCACTGCCCGAGGAAAGAAGGCAAAGCCATTATCAATCATCAGCATAGCGAGATAATCCTGATAGTTCAGAGCGACCAGAGCCGCAATAATGGTCCATACCATCATAATAAAGCAACTAAATATGCCCTGAGTGAATACCTGGAAATAGACCAGGCCGGCAAATATCACGAATAAAATTAAAATAGCTATCATTTTATATATATCTCCGGAAAATATTTCCTGTTAAATTCAAAAAACAGCCAGAAGCGTTATTAGTCATCAGGTAACTCTGAGCACTTCTTTAATACTGGTCCGACCAGCAATAACAGCTCTGAGTGCCTGCTCCTGCAAATAAAGCACCTTCTCTTTGCGACACTGGCTCTTTATTTCACTCATAGGCGCTCCGGCAGCTATAAGCTTTCTGACATCACTGGAAATAACAAGTATCTCATATATAGCCGTCCGCCCCATGTATCCGCTTCCACGACAATCGTCACAAAGAATAGGATTGCCCTTTTTGTCATAGAATATCTCTGACGGCGGCCGATAGAGATGCTTTACCTTTTCCGCTGACAGATTCAGCTTCTTGATCATATTTGCATCAGGGATATAAGCCTCACGACAGGTTTCGCATAGCTTGCGAACCAGCCTCTGACAGGTAATCGCCTGAAGCTGCTCAGCGGCAAGTTTTGGGTCACCAACCGACTTAACCCACATATCCAGGGCACTGAACATATCAGTTGCCTTCATACCAATATAGAATTTTTTACTGTCAACCTTCGCCGACTTTGCAACCATTTTGGCCATGTCAGCTTCATCACAAAGATCGACCATAATAACATCAGGGTCAGAATGTAATACACTCTTGAGCTGATTGGCATGAGATGCAGCTCCGGAACCATTTTCAATTTGCTTTTGAGTTATATTGTCCAGATCTGAAATTACATCTTTCTCAAGTGAATAAATATTTTTAATGAAGGCATCATGCTTGCGTACCAGACTGTAAAGAGTAGAAGTAACACCACTGCCAGCTTCACCGCCAACTACAACAACACCTGATGGCCTGTCGATTATGTCCTTTACCTGCTCGATCTGGTCCGGATGCATACCCAGGTCTTCCAGGGGCAGGTCTTCATATTCTTCATTACGATCAAAAACTACCTGTTCGCCCTGCTTTGAACCACTGGTAGTTATCCGCCATTCGGTGGTATCGTCACCAGTACGAATTGTAAAGAAACTGCCTTCCTGCGGTCTCCGTCGTTCAGTAACATCAAGCCCGGCGACAGCCTTAAGATACTTTATGCCATCAAGAGCGTCATCACGATCTATTTCTTCCCCTACTGAAGCAACACCATCAATGATATATCTCATTTTGTACTCTTCAGCAGAAACAGGAACCAGCTCAGCGTGACTGACTCGCTTGAACCAGAGATCATGTACTAATGATTCAGCCACAATATAGCCGTTATACTCTTTATCTTCCTTATGAGGCACTGGCAGGTCATTGTCATTTACAGAGATGAAAACTAACCGGCGATGACTCTTCTTTTCACTCTTGCCGCTGAATAAATTACTCAGGACAAACTTAATGTGGTCCACAGTAAGTATTGTCTCATTACTGGGCACTCTGGAATTGCGATGCATAACATAGGCTATTACTACCGTCCCCCAGACTATAGTGTACATGAGAAGCAGCAGCCAGAACACCGCCGGCAGAATAAACCAGACCGCCACGATCGCCGCTCCGCAACCCATATAAATATTATTCCAGAATGAACGATTGCTCCGGACCATTACAGAATCTTTGTCTATCCACTGACCTGTGGCTGCCCAGATTATGAACAGTAAAACAAAGATCAATACTTTCCAGATCGCAATATATCCGCCTATCGGCACCGCCTGTAACAGTACATTCATCATAAGTTTAATACCTGAATTTATTATTACGAGGGCTAACCCTCAACTTCACCAACTGCCCGCAGAGCCTGTTGTTTAACCAACTGGCAATCCATCGGACATAACATTAAATAATGGCCAGACCCACCACAGGCAGAACTGACCGATAAGCCTTAGCCAATAATACTTCCGCCGCTGGAACGGATACCCTTCATCGCCATCTTGAGCTCTTCCGGGTTCGGAGAATAGTTATATGCTGTTTTAAGGTCGATAAATTCCTTCTGTATGAACTGACGCAGTGACTCATTAAAGTCGATCATACCTTCAGCATAACAGCTCCTGATAACCGTTGGCAGTTCCACCTCACGACCATCTGCAATGAGCTTGCGGGCCGAAGCGTTAATAACAAGAATCTCCAGAGCCGGTACACGCGGAATATCATCTCTTACTGTAGGAATAAGCCTCTGCGCGACAAGAGCTGTCAGGTTACCAACCAATGCCTGGCGAACCATATGACGCTCATGATCAGGAGTAAGGTCGAGCATACGAACTATCGACTGATATGCATCTGTACTATGCAATGTACCAAATACCTGATGGCCCGTTTCCGCAGCCTTGATCGCAGCATTAAGGGTAGTATAATCTCGTATCTCACCAACCAGAATTACATCCGGGTCTTCACGCATCATAGAACGCAAAGCATCGTCAAAACTGGTTACATCTATACCAACTTCTCGCTGATTGACCAGTCCCAGACCATCCTGGAATATAAATTCGATTGGATCTTCAATGGTAATTACATGGCAGGCGCGTGACCGCAAAATACGGTCAAGCATCGAAGCGATCGTCGTACTCTTGCCAGAGCCGGTAACGCCGGTAACCAAAATAAGACCCTGATGCATATCTGCGATCTTCTCTACAGAAGGATGCAGGTTCAATGACTCAAACTTAGGTATGATCGAGCTGATACGACGGGCAACCAGTGACACCTTGCCACGCTGGCGAAATATATTTACACGAAAACGGTCTGTAGCGCCAAAATCATAGGCAAAGTCAAGGGCACCCCGACTAAGGAAAAATTCTCGCTGCTCTTCACTGAGAATAGCAAAGATCATCTCTTCGAGCTGTTTTTCCGGAATTACCGGGGAATCTGTCTCACGCAGAGAACCCTTAGACCGGATTCGCGGCACACTGTCGCCTTTGAGGTGCAGGTCCGAGCCCTGTACCTTTATTACTGCCTTAAAGTATTTATCTATAGCAGGTCTCTGATCTGTTGCCAGTTGCTTGGATATAGGTTGTCCATTCAATTGGGCATCTCCTTAAATAATTTACAATCTTACGGTTATCTCTTTTTCTCTCAAGTATTTTTTTACATCAGCCACGGAATATTTGCCAAAATGAAATATACTGGCGGCTAAAGCAGCCTGGGCCTGGCCTGCTGTCAGAACTTTGTAAATATCTTCCAAAGTACCTGCCCCACCACTGGCTACCACAGGTATATTCACCGCCTGGGCCACCGCCTGGGTCATTTCCAGATCGTAACCAGCCTTTGTTCCATCGGCATTCATGACATTAAGGACTATTTCGCCAGCCCCGTCATCATAAGCCTTTTTAACCCAAGACATTACATCTATTCCAGTGCCCTTGCGGCCACCGTTGATAAAGACCTCCCAACGCTCCTGACCGTCAACCATCACACGATTGGCATCTATTGCCAGCACTATGCACTGACTGCCAAAACGCAGGGCTGACTCGCGGATCAGGGTCGGGTTCAATACCGCGGCTGAATTTATACTGACTTTATCGGCTCCATTATTAAGCATAAGACGCACATCGTCTATGGTTCTTATGCCACCGCCAACAGTCAGAGGCATAAATACCTTTTCCGACACATCTCTTAATACATCTAAGGTAAGGTCACGAGCTTCATGACTGGCAGTTATATCATAAAAAACCAGCTCATCGGCCCCCTGCTGCTCATATCGTATGGCACATTCTGCCACAGAGCCGGCATCAACATGGTC